>DATIJX010000122.1:0-14138 GCA_035478175.1 Ignavibacteriaceae bacterium | reverse complement strand
CTGAATATCCATCGCCGTTTACATCCCCGGCTGTGGAGACTGAATAACCAAACCAATCACCAGCAGCAGCGCCGGTTAAGATTACATCTGCTGTGCTATCCATATTTGCACCGCCAAAATATATGTATGCTCTGCCCGCATTACTTCCTCCGGCATCATTACCATAAGCACCCACAATCACATCTGAATATCCATCGCCGTTTACATCCCCGGCTGTGGAGACTGAATAACCAAAATAATCACCAGCAGCAGCGCCGGTTAAGATTACATCTGCTGTGCTATCCATATTTGCACCGCCAAAATATATGTATGCTCTGCCCGCGCTTGTTCCTCCGGCATCATTGAATGGTGCACCCACAATCACATCTGAATATCCATCGCCGTTTACATCCCCGGCTGTGGAGACTGAAGAACCAAACCAATCACCAGCAGCAGCGCCGGTTAAGATTACATCTGCTGTGTTATCCATATTTGCACCGCCATAATATATGTATGCTCTGCCCGCACTTGTTCCTCCGGCATCATTACCATAAGCACCCACAATCACATCTGAATATCCATCGCCGTTTACATCCCCGGCTGTGGAGACTGAAGAACCAAAATAATCATCGGCAGCAGCGCCGGTTAAGATTACATCTGCTGTGTTATCCATATTTGCACCGCCATAATATATGTATGCTCTGCCCGCATTACTTCCTCCGGCATCATTCAGAGAAGCACCCACAATCACATCTGAATATCCATCGCCGTTTACATCCCCGGCTGTGGAGACTGAATAACCAAAATAATCATCGGCAGCAGCACCGGTTAAGATTACATCTGCTGTGTTATCCATATTTGCACCGCCAAAATATATGTATGCTCTGCCCGCATTACTTCCTCCGGCATCATTCAGAGAAGCACCCACAATCACATCTGAATATCCATCGCCGTTTACATCCCCGGCTGTGGAGACTGAATAACCAAACCAATCACCGGCAGCTTGTCCGGTGAAATGCCTTTGCTGTATTGCATCTGGCAAAGGATCTCCTCCGCCATTATTTGCTGCTGAGTTTAATATGGATTGCAAATGTTCTTCACTTATTCCAAGCTCCTGCGCTTTACTGTTTATGTCAATTGGCTGAATATTTTCTGTTTTTTCATCTCCCAATTGATTTTTGTTCTCTACTCTCTGAGCAAACAATGAAACTACCGATAAACTCAGCAAGCAGACAACAACCATTACAAGCGTATGATTTTTTTTCATATAAATCCCAGATTGTTTGTTGTCTAAATTTTATTATTTGTTATTTGTTTTCTTCGACATATTGTTCCATCCCGGTAACTGTGGAATCATCATTCTGAATTATTTTTTCTTAATTGATCAGAATTGTCAGTAAAGTAATTAGTATGACCATAAAAATGATCTTGAATAATTTTTTTTGAATGCTCTCTAAGACTTTTTCGCTCAAGGAATTTCTCTTTCTTTTTCTTATAATAAAACGTTGAATAGAATTAACATCAGTGCTATCGTTATGATCATTATTAAAATGTATATCCCGATAGAAAAAAACTTTTCCTTTCTCTGTATTTCGGATGAACTATCTGCTTTGCCTTCTCTTTTTGGCGTCTTTGAATCGTGTAACTGATGGGTTTTGGAAACATTTTTCATAATCACCTGCAATTGTTAAAGTGTTCTACTTTTAAGTGAACCAGGCTTATTGTTAAAAAAAAATTGTTTTTCTTAAAGAAATGTAAAAGATCGGGAAGGGCGGGAATTGCTGATTTGTGACTATGATTTGCGCTTTTGTGACAAAATGGAAGAAAGCCTACTAGCGACAAGCAACTTACTGCCGTTGTTTAGTGCCGGCTTTGAAAAGGATATTTAATTTTCGGAAGTGCCGGTTTGATGCCGGATGCTTTGATTGAAATCTGATGGAAGACAATTGAAATGCTTCTTGAAAGCCCTTGTAAACTGGCCAGGACTTTCAAAACCAACTTCATAAGCAATTTGGGTAACATTAAGTTTGTTTTCGATAAGCATTTGTGCTGCTTTTTTAAGTCTGAAGATTCTGATAAACTCGCCGGGCCCCTGACCGGTTATAGCCTGAAGTTTTCTGTGGAGCTGACGACGACTAACAAATAATTCCTGTGCAAGATGCTCGGTGTCAAACCCAGCATTGCCTAAATTCTTTTCTGCAGTAGACAAAATCCTCTGAATAAATTCACCATCAACTGCATTGCTGGTTAATTTTTCCGGTTGAATATTTATTTCTTTACTGAATTTTTCACGTAAACGCTTTCTTTGCTCAATGAGATTTTTTATACGAGCAGCAAGCTCTTCGTAATTAAATGGCTTGGTCAGGTAATCATCAGCGCCGGTTTCAAGACCTTCAATTTTACTTTCGTCAGTTACTTTTGCGGTTAAAAGGATAAATGGAATGTGACTTGTCTGCCAATCAGTTTTTATCCGATGACAAAATTCTATTCCGTCCATCCCAGGCATCATTAAATCACTGAGAATAAGATCGGGCATATTTTCCAAAGCAAGTTTAATTCCTTCTTCAGCTCTTTCCGCCAGAAGAACTTTGTAATCAGGTTTCAATAAGTCATATACATAACTTCTTACATCGGGGGAATCTTCTACAAAAAGAATAACTGGATTACCTGTAGATTCTGTTTCTTCTGATTCATCTTTAATCTCATCATCAATTAATAAAGAAAAAGCTTCGGGCTTTTTATCTGCTGACTTTTTAAATGAAGGTAGTGTTTTTTCATCTTCGAGTTCTGTTGTTTTTTCCAGAGGAATTGTCAAAGTGAAAACTGTTCCTGCTCCTTCCTTGCTTTCAACAGAAATATTCCAGCTGTGTAATTCCACTAATTCTTTTACAAGTGCTAATCCAATTCCAGAACCGGCTTGATTTCGCTTTGAATCATCTTCAACTTTAAAAAACCTGTCGAAGATTTTTGCTTGATATTCTTTAGGAATGCCTGTTCCTGTATCGCTGACTTTAATGAAAGCGATTTCAGGTTTTGCAAACAAGTCAACTACTAAATCAACCGAAATCTTACCACCCGATGGTGTGAACTTAAACGCGTTGCTAAGTAGGTTGTTAATAATTTTTTCAAGCTTATCCCGGTCTAAACTCATATTCATTTTATCAACAGCAGAACTAAAGTTCAGCGAAATAAATTTTTGTTCTGCTAAAGGCATAAAGGAATAGGTAAAACCTCTGAGTAAGCTAACCAATTCAACCTGCTGCTTGTTGAGTGGAATTGTTTCCGCCTTAAGCTGTGAAAGTTCAAGTAATTGATCAATTAGATTCTGAAGTTTTTCAGTATTTCTAAAAAGCATTTTATAATAGTCAACCAGGTTATCTTTAATTCTTCCGCTGATTAATTGTTCAAGCGGTCCTTTTATTAAAGTTAGCGGAGTTCGGAATTCGTGCGAGAGGTTAGCAAAAAACCTCGACTTCATACTTTCAATTTCCCGAAGGTGATGAGCTTCAAATTCCTGCATTTTAAGTTCGTGTTGTAATCGCGTGCGATAAGTCTGGAACTTTATTATGCCCCAGACACCTAACATAAAAATCAATGCATATAGTCCAATTGCATAGGGAGTCTGCCACCACGGAGGTGTGATAACCACTTTTAACTGACTAAAATTTTCATTCCAGACTCCATCGCTGTTGGTCGATTTAACTTTAAAATTATACTCACCGGGATTAAGATTCGTGTAAGTAACAAATCGTCTTGAACCGCTGTTTACCCAATCATTGTCAAATCCTTCCATCATATACGAATACTGAATTGATTTGGGAGATGAATAATCCAGCGCAGCAAATTCAAAGGAAAAAACATTTTGATTATGAGATAATTTTATTTCATTCGTATTGAACAAGCTGCTCTTCAAGGGTGAGTCACTATCAATAATAACTGATTTATTAAAAATTTGAAAATCGGTAATTAAAACAGGCGGGACAAAAGAAGAAAGTTTAATATCTGATGGATAAAAATAATTCAGACCTTGAGTGCTTCCCATAAAAATTAAACCATCTTTATTTTTATAAGCCGCTGAAAAATTAAAGTCTCCGCCAATAACACCATCCGTTTTGCTGAAGTTTGTAAATTGATTTTTATCGGTATCGAGAAAAGAAATCCCTGAGCCTGTTCCCAGCCAAAGGTTTCCGTTGTCATCTTCAACAATAGATTTAACTGAATTATCAGCAAGACCATTCTCAATTGTAAATTGTGTTATCTTAACTTCCGGTGGTGCTGGAAATTCTTTTATACTTTCTGAATTACTAACGACAAACTTATTCAACCCATTATTTGTACCGATCCATAATACAGTAACATCTTCTGACATTTTTTTTACAGAGCCTTCACAAATTGAGTAAATACCTCTGCTGCTTAGATTTCCTCGTCCACTTCCACCAGCAGTCCAACAATAAAATCTACCACCATCAGTTTCATTAAATAAATTTAATCCTCCGCCATCCGTTCCTATCCAAATTCTTCCTTTATTATCCTGATGAATTACCCAAACATCATCAAAGCTTAAACTGCTTGTATCACTTTTTTCATGCAACCATCCTTCGTAATGCTCAAAAGATGGATCAAACCTGGCAAGACCTATTCCCCAAAAACCCATCCAGAGTTTGTCATTATTATCAACACAAAGAGATTTAACATATTTTACTGCCTGAGACTTACTCCTTTTTTCATAATTTGGAATTGCTATCAACCTGTTTGTCTTCAAATCAAGGCGATATAAGCCCGAACCATAAGTTCCTATCCATAAATTGCCTGCTGCATCAGATGTTAGAGACCAGACATTTAATTTTTCAGAGTTTTTGAGTTTTTTAATGATTGTTTTGCCGTTTGAGCTGGATGCATAATACAATCCTTCATCTGTGCCAAACCACATTCTGCCATCTGAAGTTTCGGTGATAGCTTTAACATTTTTTTTGTTTAAGATATTGGAATTTAAAAGTCTGAACTTATCGGAAAATGCATTATTAAATTTTGTGCTCTTAGATGAAAACGAATTAATTCCATTTTCAGTAGCTAACCACATTACACCGGAACGATCTTTAATCATCCGATGTATCTGGTTACTGGATAAACTATTCGGATCATTTTTATCTGTTATAAATCTCTGAAAGCTGCCTGTACTCATGTTGTATCTTAGCAGACCTGCATAGGAATCAATCCATAATATTTTTTTATCTCCGGAAATTTCTTCTATAACTGAGCCCGCTGCTGTTCCAAATTGTAAACCTTCAGTATTTGTAACCTGGATCTGAGAAAAACTCTTTTTGTCCGTTCGATATTTTGTTAAACCGTTGTGTGTGCCTATCCAGATAAGATTTTGATCTGATTCAGACTGTGTTAGATACCATACGATATTATTGCTGATGCTGTTAGGATTGCCGGGTATATTGAAAAATCTTGTAAATCCTTTTGATGAATATTCAGGATCAAACTTATTTAATCCATTGTAAGTGCTTATCCAAATAGTTCCTTCATTATCTTCAAGAATTGAGGAGATATAATTATTACTTAAGGATGAATTGTCATCTGGATTATTATACCAGTGTTCAACCCTTTCTGTCAACGGATCAAATCTGTACAAACCGCCTCTGTATGTACCGATCCAGATTTTTTCTTTCCTGTCTTCATAGACACAGGTTATGGCGTTTTCTTTATCATCCTCAGTTTTGATTTTCCATCTTGTAAATATTTCAGAGACAGGATCAAAACGATTCAACCAGCCATTTTTAGTTCCGATCCAAATATTTCCTTTTTTATCTTCAGTAAGAACCCAAACCGAATTATCTGAAATTGAATTTTGACTTTCAGGATTATTGCGAAATATTTTAAAGTCATAGCCATCGTACCTGTTAAGCCCATCATCAGTAGCAAACCAAAGAAAGCCAAATCTATCCTGGATAATATTGAAGGCATTGTTGTTTGAGAGACCGTTTTCGGTAGTTAAACGGTTGAAGTAAATTGATTGGGAGAATACATTCAGTGTAAGCAGTAATGCGACAAAGCATATTTTTAATCCCCGATACATAATTTTTACTGAACTATTATTTCATTAAAATCATTTTTTTTGTTTGAACAAACTCACCTGTATTGAGTTGATAGAAATAGATTCCAGATGCTGGATACTTGATACTTGATACTGGATTAAACTCAACCTCATAACTTCCCACGGGTTTATATGGATCCACCAATGTGACTACTTCTTTTCCTAACACATCATAAACCATTAATGTTTGCCAACCTGCCTTGCCGTCAGGCAGGCTGCTTACCGGCGATTGTCAACTGATTTTAGTTCTCCGGCATTCTTGTCCAGGAATCAGTTGCGAAAAATTCTCCTTCTTGTTCAAGTAATACTAGTTCATCGTTTGAATCAATCCGTATTACAAGACTGCCGCTTTGCATTATAGAACCTTTTGGAACATCAGCCCATTTTACTTTAATAATATTACCCTTAATAACACCGTGTGCAACGTTTGACCAGGTTGGTGAAACAGCATCCTCTTCCCCGTACCATAATATTTCATTGCCTAATTGTCTTAGATAATATTTGCCTCCGGCTCCACTGAAAACTCCATCTAAATTGTAGGTTGAAATTACTTTGCTAACTTCATCTTGTGAATATATTTTAACCGGGGCTAAAAACATTACAAGAATAAAAAGTGTAATAAAGTGTTTTAAGTTCATGTCACGTCCTCCTGTTTATATGAATAAATTAGTTTAGAGCATTGATATAATTTTTCAGTTATTTTATATCCAAATACAAAGTACGCACTCTTTATATTATAATGTCATTTAATCATCAACATCTTCTTCGTTTGAATAAATTCACCTGCCTTGAGTTGATAGAAATAGATTCCGGATACCAGTTTACTGATTCCGGATGAAGCCCCGAACTCAACTTCATAACTCCCCGCAGATTTGTATTCATCAACTAGTGTTGCAACTTCATTGCCTAAAACATCATAAACTTTCACGGTAACAAACCCACCCCTTCCGTCCCCTCCAAGGAGAGGAGACTGAGGTATTGTGAATTTTATTTTCGTAGATGGATTAAACGGGTTCGGGTAATTCTGTCCTAAATAAAATTCAGATGGTATATCATTTTCCGATTTAACATTTGTTGGAAAGTCAACAACAAAACTCAACACATTGCTAAGTGTGTATGTTAGTGCTGAAGTGTAAGCTTTCACTATCCAGAAATATTCTCCATTCTGAAGTTGTGTCGAATAAGTTGTATCAGTCAACTGACCTATCTGTAAAACTATATTGTTGAACTGCTCATCCGCTGCAACAATTATTTCATATTCAATCTGATCATATAAATTCAACGAATAAGTTGAGTGCCAAAGAAAATTTATTTCTGACTGATATAAAGTATCTTGCGGTGAAATCAGGTTGAAGCTTTTCGGCATTAAGGGTTTTAATTCGTACTGAAAAATTATTGAAGTATCACTTTGTGCTAAATCGCCGAAAGCATATTTAAAGTAGGAAGTATCTTCTTTAAGAAATAAATTAAAAATGCTTGCCATATATTTTCTTGTAGAGGCAAGCTGCTGTGTCGCTGTAAGATAACCATTCGGATCAGTCCAGTCCCATATTCGTGTATCCATAAATTTTGTGTGATTAGCTCCCTTGATTAGCGGTAATGCTTTCACAGGATTTGCATTATTATACATCGGTATCTGATGCTGAGGAGGTGGAGTTATTCCATCACTCTGTGCGGAGATTAAATAAACTACTCCTTTTATCTGGTTCATCACATTAATTGCAGAAGGATTTGTTTCAGCCGCAGCGAGTGGTGCAGCAACTGTAATTGTTGAATCATTTGCAGCAGCCAGAAGACTCGCCCCTCCGCCCATTGAGTGTCCCGATAATCCTGCTTTAGTCAAATCAATCAGGTTATAAAACCTTGATGTTGAAACTGAGTTTTGAGTTTTAATATAGTCCACACAAAATATCAAATCATATGCAAGTTGGAGATGATTGTTGTCAGGGAACTGTGGTGCAATTACAACATATCCATAACTCGCAAGATGCTTGAAGTGTGAAATGTAATAACTGTTCTGCATAAAAAAACCGTGACCGAAAGCGATTACCTGGTAAGGCCCGTGCAGTGTGTCAATCTGCGCTTCACTTCCTTCAACAAATGCAGGATAATAAGTGATTGTGTTTAAAGCTCGTCCTTCACGGTTTAAAGTAGCACTAGTCCAGCCAGCCTCATAAGGTCCTTTGTTGTTAGGCTGAGCGAAGCAATTAACAACCAGCAATGGCTGGTAAATTAAAAATGAAAAATTAAAAATCGAAATCAATAATAATTTTTTCATAGCTATCTCATCTCAATAGAATCATCTTTTTTGTTTGAACGAATTTACCAGCACGTAGTTGATAGAAATATATTCCGCTACCTAGATTCCGGACAAGCCGGAATGACGAACCGGATGAAGCGTTGAACTCAACTTCATAACTTCCCGCTGGTTTGTATTCATCAATAAGAGTTGCGACTTCATTGCCTAAAACATCATAAACCTTCAAACTCACAAATCCGCCATCGGAAATCCGAAATCCGATATTTGTCGTTGGGTTGAATGGATTTGGATAGTTCTGGTGAAGAACAAAATCATCAGGCAGATTTTCTTCGTTAGCAACAAATACCGGATCGCTTGTGTTGAGGAATAAATAATTTCCTTTGTTGTTATCCCAGTTGGTAATTCCCATATCCAGATCCCACGAGACAGAGGCTTCAACAAGTATTGCAGCTCCTGAGTCAGGCTGAGAGGCAAGGCTTATCCAGCCATTTTCAAGATCGTAACAATATTGATTATACTGAAGTGTGTCTGAATCAACTATAACTCTGCTAAGCTCTTGCAGCGGAGTTCTTGGCATATAAAAAAGTTTTCTAGTTCCATCACTAATAAAAATTTCCTGAACATCCTGCACAGCATCTTTATCCACATCACCCATAACAATAACTTCAACAACGCTGGTACTTGTGGATGTATATTGCGGAGTTGTTGTAAATGTACCACCGCTATTCAAATAAATTCTAACCGGCTGCCACCAGCCGCCGGTAATTAAATCCAAATCATTATCATTATCAATATCAGCAAGGTTAATTCCGGAACCATATCCCGAAAAGGTTGATGTCCAGAATGGAGTTGTGCTCATAGTGCCATTGTTATTAAGATAAATTTTAAATCTGCCTGATCCTCCCAATTGACTGTTATCAGAAATCGCCAGGTCAAGGTAGCCATCATTATTTACATCACCAACGAACAAAGAATTTGCATACTGACTTGCATCGGTTGATTGCCAGATTGGTGTAAGGCTTATCGTTCCATTTACGTTTTCAAAAATCCTGTTCGGCGTACTTTCACCAGCAAATACAAGATCAAGATCACCATCGTTATCAAAGTCTGCCCAGTTAACATCATAGCTGTATTGAGAAGCTGTTGCTTTCCAGGATGGAAGTGATTCAAGAGTACCGCCAATGTTATAATAAATTCTTGGCTGTTCAGGATTATTCTGGTATGACTCACCGCCGGCTACAGCTAAATCGAGATCACCATCTCCATCTGCATCACCAAATGAACAGCTAAATGTGTAAACCATATCTCCGGAAACCCAGTCAGGATTTGAAGATAGTGTTCCAGCATTATTTAAATAAAGTTTTACTTTACCGGGAGAACCAAAACCTGATGGCCCGATATAAACTGACACAGCAACATCAGGCCAGCCGTCTCCATTAACATCACCAACATCAAGATGACCGTGGTAATCAATGTCTGCAGATTGCCAGTTTGGTGTTGTAGGAAAAGTTCCGTCTCCATTATTGAAATAGACAACCAACTGCTGCCTGTAAATATCGTTTCCGTTAGCTACCACAAAATCAGGCCATCCATCCTTATCTATATCTGCAAATGCACCACCGGTTGAAACGCTGATCACATCAGTTGAAATCCAGTTTGGATTTTGATTGAACGGCACCTGAGAATGCAACTGTGAAAAGGTAATTAAGAATAGAATTATCGAAAAGAATTTTTTCATTTTAAACCCCTAACTATTGTTTAATCTGAAATACTTATTTAAACCAAACGTAAATTAATAATTTCTGCCATCAAACACATTTAAAATAAAAAACCCCTCCTTGAGGGAGGGGCTTTATCAATTGATTGGTTTTTTACTTTAGAATAATCATTTTCTTAACATCAACAAACTTATCAGCTTCAAGCCTGTAGAAATAAATTCCGGAGGTTAATGAGCCGGCATCAAAATCTACATCGTGGTAACCTTCTTTAAGTCTGCTGTTTATTATTTCAGCAACTTCCTGGCCTAAAGTATTGTATACATTCAGGCGAACATCTGTTTCAACAGAGATAGAAAATCTGATTGTTGTAGTTGGGTTGAAAGGATTTGGATAATTCTGCTCCAGCCCAAATGAACTCGGTGCAACAATCTCAACTTCAATAACATCCGAATAGCTGAATGATCCATCATAATCAATTTGCTTGAGTCTGTAAGAATATTTTCCTGAACCAAGCTTTGAGTCAAGATATGAATATGACTTAGGCTCTGTTGTTGTTCCGAATCCCGGGACATAACCTACTTGTTCAAATACGCTGCCATCACTCGTTCGTTCTATGTCAAATCCCTGGTTGTTAGTTTCGGTGGCTGTTGTCCAGCTAACTTCTACATCTGCACCGTTTGATGCTGCCGTAAACGAAGTCAACTCTACCGGAACTACATATTCAAGACACATATTATCCCAATATATATTATCGTTGTTGAATGAGTTTCCATTAAATGTAATTTCTATTTGCGTGTTAGCAGCACCGGATGCCGGTGTTGTAAAATTACCGGAAATTACTTGTGGACCAACATTACCGGTTGCATCAACCTGCGAATAGAGAGTTGTGCTTGTGGCACCTCCATCAAAAGTAACCCCAACAGTAATTGTTCCACTAGGGTTTGCATACCAATCAAAGAAGTAATTGAAAGAGTATGTCATCAGCTGATTGTCCGGCAGCGGAATAACGACTGATCTTATCTTTGATACTCCATTAAAAGATGGAGTCCAGCTCATTCTAAGTTCAGGAGAATTTCCTCCAGCATTGGAAGAAGTGGCAGCAGACCAGTTAGTTAAACCTGAAGGTCCAACCATAGTCCAGTTATTCATATTTGTGAATGCGTCACACCATTGAACTAAATTTGGATCCTGAACAGTTGTGAAATTCCAAACCGGACCAGGGGAATTGCAAGTATCCCCTATTTCTATTACTCTCCAATAATAAGTTGTTCCATAAGTAAAAGTATAGCCTGTAATTGTCCAGTTAGTTGCAAGAGTACCGCTCTGGACTAATGTTAACGATGAAGGATTTGTTCCAAAATAAAGTTCATTAGTAACAGCTCCAACTCCGTTAGCCCAGGTTAGTTGTTGAAGATCAAGAGGCACACCGGTTTGCCCAATTGGTGGATTAGGATTAGAAGGCAATTCAACCGGACAACCACCTGCACCTTGATCTACTGCTGCCCAGAATGCTGTATGAAATGTACTTGTTCCATTGTTATTTCCACCTGAACTTGTGCAGCCGCCATGTGAATGTACACCAACAGCAGTATTTGTCAGTGCATCAATTACAGGACTGCCTGAGTTACCACCAGTAGTATCGGTTCGATATCTCATTGTTGTGCCGCTTGAAGCAGCATTTGGACCAACGTGAGTCTGTTGCACCTGATTTCGTACACCCGAAGCTACTCCATAACCTGTAATCCGAATTGAGTCAGGTCCAAGATCCTGAACCAACGGCCAATAAGCATTCTGTGCCTGCTTGGGCATCAACCCTGTAACTGAGTTTGGATAAACTTCGAATACTCCCCAGTCATTACCAACTCCACCGTTAGTATAAATTTTTGTAGAGACATTCACGGAATACTGATCTTCAGGACCGGGATGCTGAATTGTTCCATTTGGTAATGAAGGCGGAACATTGAATTGAACAACTGTTGAACTGCTGCCATCAAGGCAATGCCCTGCTGAAGCAAATTTTCCATTTGGAATTATCCAGGCTGTGCAGCCAATACTTAACAATCTCGCAGTCGCTGGTTGATTTGAAAGCTCACGATCATCCGTAGGTCCGCAGATAGAAAGAGCAGGATCTTCCTGATACCATTCTCCAACAATAATTTCATCAATTTTAATAAATACTTGTCTATCTGTTTGTGCAAGGAACAATTTTATTTCAACAGCGTTACCATTGAAGAA
This sequence comes from Ignavibacteriaceae bacterium, assembly GCA_035478175.1. Classification (GTDB taxonomy): domain Bacteria; phylum Bacteroidota; class Ignavibacteria; order Ignavibacteriales; family Ignavibacteriaceae; genus IGN2. The sequence goes on along the minus strand of DATIJX010000122.1, from coordinate 1,846 downwards.
TGCACTGTAGTTATTCCATTGTTTCATTGAACCTGCATCAAGCTTTTGCCATTGATCATCATAAAGCGATCTCAGGATTAAATAACTTTCCTGTCCAAGGTTTAAATTTGAAAAATGCAACTGCATCCATGGGATTGAATGCATCTCAATAGTGCCAATTAAAATCTCGCTGTGATTTGCACCGAGCGTACCATCACCGTCATATGATTCAGACTCGAACTGGTAAGATTGTATGTAATACTGTAGTGGTGCTGTTTGAGCAAAACTGTTTGAAGTAAAGACGAAAGATCCAAACACCAATACAGTGAATAATAAGTGTAGATGTGTTTTCATATTTTACCACCTAATTTTGGTTGATGAAAAAGAGATGAATTAACGCTTAAAAAAAGTATGAATTTCAATCTCAAACTAAAAAAATATTCGGGCAGATTCAACCTTTTTTAATGAGAAAGTTATTTTAAAAGTAGCATTTTTTTAGTTTGGATAAAATCACCAGCATGTAATTGATAGAAATATATTCCTGATGCTGGATTCTTGATACTGGATGTTTGTAAAAATTCCACTTCATATTTTCCGGCAGGTTTGTATTCATCAACAAGTGTTGCTACTTCATTTCCTAAGACATCGTACACTTTAAGAGATACATTACCACTCACCGGTAACTGATAACTGATCACCGTACTAGGGTTAAATGGATTTGGGTAATTCTGATATAGATTAAAATCTTTTATCGAAGAACCTTTATCATTTATAGATGACGTATTAAGAGAAAACGTAGTCATCACTCCAAGATGATCTGAGCAATAGCTATTCCCGCTGTATGGTTGATCCATTATTACTTTGGAAGAATCAATCAACAATTGTCCTGTGTATTTATAAAACACATAATCAATCTTAGAAGTTGGTGCGTTTGAAGGAACTGTGTAGCCGGGAAGGCCGGGATTTGCTTCTGCAAATGTATCCCAAAAGTTTGCATTCAGAATATAATTTATCGGAGAAGTAGAGGGAGTATCATTAAAGTCGCCGGTTAAAATAGTAGCAATTGATTGATACTGACTTTCCTGCTGAGTGATATAATTTATTGTCTGAGTAGCTTGCTGAAGCCTTACGCTCGTGTTTTGATAATCAAAATGAGTATTAAAGAAATTAATTTTGCCGAGTGGTGTATTGATTAAATTCCAAACAACCTTTCTTGGAAACGCACCCGGAACAAGTTGATAAAATCCCTGCTGTTCGACGGGATATTTGGAAATGATTCCGATAAATTCTTTAAACTGGTTATTCCACGATAGATGAGTTTGAGAATAGTAGTAATAGTATGTAATACCAAAATAGCTGCTTAATGAATCTGCTATCAAAACGGCCTGGTTATCGGCTCCACCACTGTTGAGAGATTCATTAATTTCCTGAAGTCCGATGATATCAGGATTTAACACTTTTAGATTTTGAATTATGTAATACAGTCTTGTTGGAGGATCAGTTCCCGGCTTCATCCCCATAATGTTGTATGTTATAACTTTTAACTGAACCTGGGCAGAAGCACTAATTACCATTAACGCAATAAAAAAAATAATTTTATGTTTCATAGGATTATTTCATTAAAATCATCTTTCTTGCTTCAACAAATGAACCAGCCTGTAATTTGTAAAAATAAATTCCGCTAGTTAATCCAGATGCGACAAATTCAACTTCGTACTCACCAGCCGGTTTGTATTCATCAACAAGTGTAGCTACTTCATTTCCAAGAACATCGTAAACTTTTAACGTAACGAATGACCGATGACCAATGACAAATGACAAAGTCGTACTTGGATTAAATGGATTGGGATAATTTTGCTCCAGATTG
>DATIJX010000121.1:0-33181 GCA_035478175.1 Ignavibacteriaceae bacterium | reverse complement strand
TCTAAATTCAATGTGGCTCCGGCTGGAGCGTTTTTAATTTGCATCCAGAACTCAACAAACTCAATATTCTGTTCAACAAGGTTATTTGCAGTTGATGAAAGCAATCTCATCATACCGCCCCAGTTATTTTCTTTTTGTACTAAGTCTGGATCAGTATTGTAAGTACCGGGAGTATCAGGGATAAAAACATAATCTAATACAGTTATCTGCTGATCAGAACGTGCGACTTGCTTTCTTCCACCGTAAATACTATCAACCACAACATCAGAAGGAGTAACGGTATACCAGAAGCTTTTCGCTTTAAAGCTCATTCTCTGCTGTCTATTTAAATCACCGATAACATTTAGTCTTTCAGGGACACTCAAATCTTTCCAGCCTGTATAGTTTACTCCAACAGGAATTGTTCTCTTTGCCCCTTCAAAGTCATCAATATATGCTATACTCTCTCCTCCGTCTTCAGCAATCGTACTCTTTTTTGTATTTGGATCGGGAGACATATACGCATATTCACCATTGAATGTGAATGATGACATCTCTCTGGTTGAAATTAAATAATCCAGTGTATTTGTTAAGAAAGGAAGATCTGCGCTCGTTCTAAAGTCAACACCATAAATTGTATTGCTCAAAGGCTCTTCACCAATTCTTACTTTATCACTCAATGTTTCCTGGTTAAGATTCATTATCGTAAAACCGAGAGTTGTCTTGTCAGAAAAATCATACACTCCTCTTGCACCAAGAAGAGTTTTCGAAGCAAGCTGGAAAAGATCATTCTGCTCATAAGAGATTTTGAGATCGGCACCGGGAACCAATGCAGCTTCATTCCTTATTGTTAGCTGCCCGATATTATAATCAACAGTGTAATCTGTTCCTTCCCTCAACTCTCTTCCGTTTAAACGAACTTTCACTGAGTTTTCAACAATGTTAAATCCGAGTTGATATGTTGCGGAACTAGTACCGGTATTTTTACCTGCAAACACCCATTTATCAGGTCCTTTATCTTGTCTTGCGAAAGTTTTAGTTAGATCATAGATTGATTGATACGCCCTATCTTCAAGACCTTCAGGAATATCTCTTCCAAATGGTTCAAGTGTTGGGAAAATAATTTCACCTGTCTCAGGTAAAATTGTTAAACCAATTCTCCAGTCAAATATGTTATCAGGATTTGGACTTCCGCCCGAGCCTTGCTGGTCAAATCCGAATGCCTGAATCAATCTCACATTTCCTTGTGCAGTAGGTAACTCTTCACTTGGTTCCTGTCCAACAACTTCATATTTAATTTTAAATTCAAAACCTTCCGGTTTAACATTTCTTGCGCCTGTCGGATAAATATTTTTCAGCAAGAGGCTCCACGCTTCGGTATACGAAGGTTGTAAATTTCTTGGCTTAACTAATTTTAGCGGAAGCCGGTTGAGTGAATCAGTGGGTGTAACAACATTTAAGAACTGGCCATAGGTAAAATTATTTGGTCCCTGCTTGAATGCAACTGCAATTATATCCTGTGGATTAAGTGAAGTCTTAAATGAGATATGCCCAGTTTTTTGATTTAGCGTATAGTCTGTGCCTTCCTGTAACAATAGAAACTTTCCTGTTTCCTCTCTTCCAGCAATAGGATTATCAATCGGAATTTTAAATGAGTCAGCGTAAACACCACCAGGCGAAATTTGCGGCAAGTCAATAAAACAATTTGCGAATCTGATTTTTGACTGATCCGCAACCACTACGTTGATTGATTTCCAGACTTCAATTTCATTTACATTATATTCAGGGTCATACTGTGACGGAATATTGCTGTAAAAATTTTCAAAGATATTTAATGTACGGTCAGCATAAACTTTATCAACGAAATAATGATTCTCTGAATAATCATAAGCTCTAACCGAATACTCCTGAGAAGCTGAGCCGCCGGAAACAGCAACTTCCTTTGTCTCACCTTTTTTCTGACTGGCAAGAGCTGTCAACTTAAACGGTCCCATTTTAAACAAAGCCTTAACTCCAAAAAGAGCTTCCGCACCACCGATTAAAGATGGAGTTTGCATAGAAACGTTTCCTGCTTCAATACTCTGTATTATTTCATCATCGTAACCTGTGTATTTAATTTTTAGCTGGTTTTCATATTCAAACGTTCTTTCGGTATTCCAGTCGGCATTTATGTTCAGCTTATCACCGATAGTTCCGCTCACATTAATTTGTACCTGCTGCTTAAAGTCAGGTTCATTCCTTGTATTACCAAGCCGGTTTGCAGTAACACCTTCCGTTGTTTCACTTCTCCATGCACCATGAATTTGAACAGAACCACCAATCTTTAAACTAATCTTTGGTTCACCAAAAATACTGAGCACGCCTACACTCGGAAGCGGAATTTCAAAATCAGTGAAACTTGTAATCAATTCACCTAAACCAACCGTTCCGCTTTTTAATTCATAAGCATACGCCAGTTTTTCCCAATCCTCTCTTTCCTTAAGCGCTAATTTTAAATTAACGTAATCTTCGATTGGCATCCTTAGCAGTAATTTTGGTTCGTTTGTACCTACTTTTTCTCTAACCTCAACAAATTGACCGGTCGAATCAATCTTCACCGTTCTTTGCTTATATGATGAAGTAGGCTGTGCAAAAAACTTGGACTGCTTTTTTTCACCAGCTTCAACATATGACTTTTCATCCCTTTGAAATCTGAATTGTTCAAGCCTTGCTGTGGAATCCAATGTTCTCCAATCAATTTTTACTGTATCCTCTTTTACAAGAAGTGAATCGGTAAATGCTTTAGTTGAATCTGTTAATGTTGCAGTAGAATCTTTAAAATTGAAAGTCGGGTCAAGTACAATTTCCTCCTCTCCTTCTAAACTTTTTTCGCCGGAATCAGAATCGGGTATTTCAAAATCAAATTCCAATTCCTGTGGTGACTTCGGCGGAAGGAGATAACTCATAAGATTGAGCGAAGTGATTTGACTTTCCTGCTTTGCTAAACTAAGGTTTTGTTCTTCTTCTTTTTCCTGAGGGAGATTTTGTAGATATTCCAGGTGGAGCGATTTAAAGACAGCGTCAAACCACATTGATTGATCGAGCTGCGGCTTCTTAGGCGATTGGAATCCAAGGTTAATTCCCGCAAAAAATATAACCAAAGCAAACAGAGAAATGCGAAGAATCTCTTTAGCCAGATTTAGGACCCTGTGTTTGATGAATTTTCCTTTAAGGATATATCAGTAATTAACTAATAACAAATTGTAAAAAATTAATCTATAGTCTATCCTTTCCTGCTTATATTGAAAAATCTGACAAATCAATATTTTTTTCTTTCGAAATTTACGCCAAACATTCAAAATTGCAAGGAAAATATATATCCTATTCAACTTGTAAATGGGGTAGAATTTTGGTAGCCCGTCTGATGATTATTTGTGATTTTACACGATAGTTCGGGATGGTTTAGATAGCCGCTTTATCAGAGAAGAATGCTGAGGAAATTTTTTAATAAGAACATCTCTCTTCCCAAGTTCAAAGTCCTCAAACTCAAATCCGGGAGAAACAGTGCAGCCGAAAAGTGCAAATGATTTTTTATCCTCAAGTTCAGCGGCAAACCAATTTTGTTTTTGAATAGCCAGTTGAAGTTCGCAATCCTTCCCTCTTCCAAGCTTCTTAACAATGAGTTCCCCCTTTTGATTTATGAGGTAAAGAAGCACAGCGCTGCCATCATAGAAATGCCAGAGTTCATCAGACTTTAGAATATGGAATGTAGAGAATTGTTTTCCTTCCAGCAAGAAATAAATTGAAGTAGAGAAATTTCTGGAAGACTTGTAACGCTTCGGTAAATGTTCGGGCAGAATCAATTCACCGGAACGATAAACTTCTTTGAAGTAACCACCTTCAGGATGTTTCTTAAGCTGAAGCTGTTTTATGTATTTCTTTGTTTTCGGATGCATTAAAAAATTATTTTAACAACAACATTTTCTTGGTTTCAATATATGATCCTGTCTTCAGTTGATAGAAGTACACTCCGCTGGGTAAGCCTGCTGCGTTAAATTTAACTTCATAAGACCCTGCTGGTTTTTCTTCATTAACTAAAGTTTTTATTTCGCTTCCCAGAATATCATATACTTTTAATATGATATGCTGCCTACTGCTTACTGCATACTGAATACTGGTTACCGGATTAAAAGGGTTTGGGTAGTTTTGAAATAATGCGAAATCTTTTTGAAAACTTGATTTTTCATCCCGAATGCTACTTGGTAACTCTGTAAAATTGCTTTCATAAAAACGTGAAGCAGCAGATGAAAATTGTTTTAGTTTTGTTACCGATTCTAATGAAGAATTTCCCCTACCTACTATGTATGTAACCCAAATATCAATTGCCTTATTCTCTTTTAGAGCAAAAGGACCCGTACTTGTTAAAATTCTCTGATCCATGGGTGATGTATTTATCCAGCCGTAATTATTTACCGGATCACCGGAAAATAAAAATCTGGGATTAACTTGATTACATGGCATACCAAAAACCTGACCGTAAGGATACGAACATGGATCGATTATTTCTCCAAATCTGTTTTTCCCCAACAAATAGCTTCTTGCTTCAATATGGTCATTCGGATCACCCATAGAAGGATTACCATTTACAAAATGCACAAAGGCTGAAATGTTATTATTCTTTGCACCGGGATAATATTCAGTTCCCAGAAACTCACCCCTGTTTACCTTTGCAGTATCTAGAGGTGTATCAATACCATCATCATACACTCCGTTTCCATTTATATCAATAAACGTTTCCCCTGGAACATAAGCAACCGGACCGGCAAGCAACATAGTACCAAATGCAGGTGGATTGTTTCCATATGCTGCATCTTCACCATCATTGTAAGTATATCCTAAATTTAGAGAAATTTCACTGGCAGAAAGATCATCTGTATAGGCAGCTGACTCAGCTCCGATATCTGGGTCATCCCAGATGCCAAAGTATACTGAATCAAACTGTGCTGAAACGGTTCCAGTGTTTTTAATTCTGTATCGAATAAAAATCATATTATCAACCGCATTAGTCTCTTCACCGATTGCAAATAATGTCTGGTGTATTTCTATTCCCATTGGGCTCACTTGATTCCACCTTCTTACATTTGCCGGCAGAGCATCATTGTAAACACACCAGGCTGTTACATCTCCAAGAATATCAGGACGGTCTTCATTCCAATCCCATTGTCCATTTCCATTCAAATCTACTGGATTATATGTACCACTCCCATCCCCATCATAATAATCAGCACCCATATTAACAGCATAAGCATAATTCATCCAGGATGTACCGAAAGGAGGGTCGGTAGATTTAATTACATAAATAGAATTTCTGGGATCTGTAGGTGGAAGAGCAACAGCACCCGGTAAATAATCTTCAACGAGTCCGGATGTAAATACAGCGTTCGACCACAATTGATTTTGGTTATAACCACTCAGCATAAAACCGCCAGAAAAAAGCACAGATGATTCTTCAAAATGTAAACCAGCAATACTATCAATCTGAACACCTGCAATAACTCCTTTTCGGTCAATCGGAAGTTTGAGTTTATTTACATCGACAAGATATTTATCATTGATTGTGAAATTAGGAAGAGTACTACCAACAAATCCAGCAGAATTATTATCAGTATCTTTTAAAAGAAAATCAAAGTCTAGTATCTCCCCTGTCAAACCATTCTCTAAAATATATCCGTAAATATTATCCCCGGACAGAGAGTCGTTGTGTAGTCCATCATCAAACATATCGAGAATTTCTATAACACCATTTACAGTCTTCTTTAGTTGAACGCTGCTCAAGGCATTCTCATCATCAGCAAAAGCCCTGAAAGTTATTGGCTCACTACCACCCGGATATTCAGGTATAACTTGATACTCGTAAAGAAAAGGCGGAGTTGAGATATCGCCACTTACACCGGGAATACCTAAGTAAATCTGATGATATGGTTTTTCTATACTAAAATCTCGCGTTGTTGTAAAAGAAACAATTGGCATCCCATTCCATAACGATAAACTAAGCAATTCATCGCCACCATAGTAATTTGTAAATTTTTCTGGCTGAGACCAGCTTATTCCTTCGTCTATGCTGGTTATAAAATAAATTTCACTTTGAAAATGATTTTGAAATATTGTTGGATCGCTGCGGTAATAGAGTAACCACAGTTTACCTGAATTATCTTTTACTAATCTTGGTTTAAACTTATCGTAGCCATCACTAATCAACATTTGAACTTCCGACCAGGTCGTTCCTGCATCCGAACTTACACTAAACACTAAATCTTTAACGGGAGTGTCTGTAGTCTCATAAACCAATAGTTCTCTTCCCTGCCCTGCGCTGACAATATTGCCATTACTTCCTGATGAATCAATTATCTGATTACTTGACCAATTGATTCCGTCAGTAGTACGAATATAAAAAATGCCTTTATGAGGAGTATTTAACTGCGAATAACTAAACACAAACATCGCTGAACCATCGGACAGTTTTGACATACTCGTAAATCCAACACGGTTTCTTAAAAAGGAAGGACTAATTGTTGGTAACTCTGAATAACCCAGCCAATTGTCACCATTATCATCAGAATACATATATCGATATCTACTACTAAAGTTGTTACCGAGTGATTTAAAAGTAAGCAAAATTCTTCCGGAGTTCAGGACTATTAAGTTTATATCCACGGGGTCAGACACTCCGAATTCCAAAATCGGATTGACCGAACCCCAAGTAGACCCGTTATCCGTACTTTTAACTGAAGTCAGTGTCCCATTCACCTCAGAACTTCTCTCAAACCAAATCATTAATAAACTATTATCGGGCAGCCCAAGTAAAAATGATTCTTTATTTGAAGTCTCAATATTTTGATTTTGAAAATGTATGGGGTGTGAGATTTGTGAGTTTGATATATTTGAGAAGAATAAAACCGATAGAATTGATATGATGTATTTCATAATTTACTCCCTGATTGAATATTCTAATAATAATTATAAGTAATAAAACAATCTATGTCTATCCAGAATTTTATATCTTATTACGATACAACTTTCCTTTTACTTAATCAAAAGCATCTGCATGTTTACAAAAAATGATCCTGCCTTCAGTTGATAGAAGTATACTCCACTGCTCAGATTCCGGACTTCGACTGAAGGTAAACCGGAATGACTCTCTGCTTTGAATTCAACTTCATACCTACCTGCAGGTTTTTCTTCGTTAACAATGGAAGCCTCTCCCAAACCTCGTTAGAGTCCGTAAGACTCTAACGGAGTCTGGCGACCTCTCCAACTTGTCTGGGCTTCTGCTTGCAGAGACGGAAGGAGAGGGCTTTCATAATTCTCATCTTAGTAAAACCATCTTCTTCGTTTGAATTAAATTTCCTGCTCTCAATCGATATACATAAATCCCACTTGATAATTCACTTGCATCAAACTCGACTTCATATACTCCTGAACTCTGTTCTTTATTAACCAAAGTAGTTATCTCTCTGCCTAATATATCATAGACTTTTAGCGTAATTAAAGTCCCTCCTTGGGAGGGATTTAGGGAGGCCGGTATTTGATATTTTATTTTTGTATTTGGATTAAACGGGTTTGGATAATTCTGCGACAAATAAAATTCTTCCGGTTGTGAGATGTCTGCAATATCTGTTACAGAATTTTCAACAATAAATTTGTAAAATCCAGACGGTGCAACAATAGGTTTGGCTACAGTTTTTCCACTGTTCGATGTTGCAGAAATATAATAGTAAATCACTGTGCTGTCTATCTGTGCAGGAATATAGCCGACAGCGCTATCTCCCGAAACAAATTCCATACTGGAGGAATTGAATCCTAAAGTTGTATCAGTTGTCCAGTAAATCGAAGCTTCAGCAACACCTGATTTTGTTTTTATGACTGCACTTACTGCAATGGTATCTTCATCATACACAACCGAATCCATTTTAGCGTGAGAAATCCAGACAGGATTAAACACACCAACTTCCTTCATTATGCAATGAATTGCACCAAGAGAACCTATAATTGAATTACAGTTTATTCCAACAACATTGTAACCTGGCATTGCTTCTCTGTAAATCCTGAGTGCTGTGGTATCATACTGTAATTCATAAGTCGGCACAATAACAGTTTTATTAGCTATAAAAGAATTTGTGTACGTTCGATACTGACCGCTCGGTGGATACAGTCCGTTTTGATCAGGAGGCATTGGAATTCTAACTACTTTATACGGCCTTCCAAAACAAGTTTGAAAATTATTCAACACATACTGCAGGTTTGCTTCAATCTGCGGACCATCCGCGACTCCCGTTGGATATTGACCTACCAGTAAAGTTTCCTCATCGAGCAGCTTCATATGCATATCAATATGGTGAATAACGTCGTAGGGCAGATTATTCATTTTAATATACCTGTCAGTACCCAGATATTTATTCATTATCTCATCTATCTGTGCTTCTGTTTTCGTTGAATTTTCATTTAAAATTAATTTTGATGAGAATGCAGTGCCGTGTCCATCAACCATTAGATTGCCGCCAGCGTGAGTCAAGTTATACGGTGGTGTTGTTGTCTGATAAATTGGTGCGTTGATATAATTAGCAAAGAAAACTGGTGTTACATCATCCTGTGGTCTTGGTCTGTTATAAATCCAGTCGATGATATTTAAAGTATCAAAATCATTAGTGTAAGCTGTCCATGGACCGTAGTCTCTAACCCAGATAGAATTAAATGAAGTGATAAGATATTTAATGTTGTAAAGTGGAACACCCCACGTCTGCAGATAATTTTTAACAGTATTCGAATCGCTGCAGATTATATAAACAAGTCCTTCTTCCTGAGCATAGTCAACAATCTGCCTTAAAATAGTTTGCTGAGTAGCCCAGGTTATTATAACTCCCTGCAATTCTTCCCACTCAGCCATACCTCTAACTGGTGATGGCGGAGGATCAGAGAAAAGCGGATTAACCGGATGCTGATAACTTTGCCATAGAATGGATTCTTCCTCTGTCATCCAGTGAGGTAAATCCTGAGCATAAAAATTGTTGGCAATTAGTAAAAGAAAAATAAATGTAAAGGTTAGTTTCATTTTGATGGCTTTCTTAAATTGCAATTGAAAATTTTGTATTCTTAATAAAAGAAACTTTTTTCTGTCTAAATATAAATACTACATAAACCAATCGCTTACAGTATCTGATTTTTTAACAAATTAACAATTCTGGAACAGTGAATCGTCATTTAATCAAATCAATTTTAATAATTACCCTTCTAATTAACGTAAAAATTATTATGCCCCAATCCATAAAAGTAGAACAACCAAACATTGAGCAATACTCCAAAACAGCACAGCAAATTGTTGAAACTGCACTAAGAGAACGTAAGGGATATGAATATCTCAGAGAACTTTGTGAATATGGGCCAAGGTTGAGCGGTTCAGAAAACTCAATGAAAGCCATCAACTGGGCTTATGAAAAAATGAAGTCGCTTGGATTTGACAAAGTCTGGCTTCAGCCTGTTATGGTTCCGCACTGGGAGCGAGGTGAAACTGAAAGCTGCAAAATTCTGGATTTGAATAGAGAACTCTCAGTGCTTGCACTGGGTGGAAGTATTGCAACTCCTCTTGGTGGAATAACTGCGAGTATTATTGAAGTAAAATCTTTCAATGAACTTGCGCAGCGAAAAGATGAAGCAAAGGGTAAAATTATTTTCTTCAGCCGTGCACTGGACGAAAGCAAAATAAACACATTTGCAGGTTACGGAGGTGCAGTTGATCAAAGAGTAAAAGGTGCAATCGAAGCAGCTAAGTACGGTGCTGCTGGAGTTGTTATCAGATCAATTACTACCAGGCACGACAATGTTCCTCACACAGGCGTTATGGATTACAACGACACCATCCCAAAAATACCCGCCGCTGCTTTGGGAAATATTGATGCAGATCTATTAAGCAATGAATTGAAAAAGAATCCTCATCTTAAAATTAATTTAAAATTGAACTGCAAAACTTTACCGGATGCTCAATCATACAATATTATTGGTGAGATTACAGGAACAGAATTTCCTGATGAGATTGTTTTGGTTGGCGGGCATTTTGATAGCTGGGATGTTGGCTGCGGCGCTCACGATAACGGTGCCGGCTGCATTCAAACAATGGAGGTTCTTGATTTGATAAAACGTCTCGACATTAAACTAAAGCGAACTTTGAGATGTGTCTTTTTCATCAACGAGGAAAATGGTGTGCGTGGTGCAACAGAGTACGCTAACTATGCTGCTACATCAACGCAAGTTCATCTTGCAGTTTTAGAATCAGACAGAGGAGCGTTCACGCCAATTGGATTTTATGCTGAAACAGATTCAACTGAAATTCTTAGCAGATTGCAAAGCTGGCTTCCTATACTCGAAAAAGCCAACATTGAATGGGTAAGAAAAGGCGGCAGCGGCGTGGATGTTCAAAAAATTAAAAATGCAAGACTGCATATGGGATATGTTCCCGATGATCAGCGTTATATGGATTATCATCATTCAGCAAACGATGTTTTTGATGCTGTCCATCCGAGAGAGTTTGAGCTTGGAGCTGCGGCAATTGCAATTATGGTTTACCTTCTTAGCGAGGAAGGGTTATAATGACATGCTGAATTTATTTCTCCAAAAGAGTCCTTTGGACAGCATCTTAATACTAAAAGCACAAGTCCCTGAAACCCGCAGAAAGCGAGGCTCGCCTTTGGCGGCAAGTTCAGGGTAAGAGATTCGCAGCAGCTCTTCCACTTTTTACTGCACTTTCTATCGTTGATGGTAAACCTGTATTTACCCAATCGCCTGCTAAAATTAAATTTTTAATTTGTGTTTCCTGAGTTGGTCGTTTGTCTATTATATCATTCGAGGGAATAAACGTAGCACGTTTTTCTTTTATGATTTTGTAACCGGCTATCAATTCTGAATCTAATAAAAAGAATTTTTTCATTTCATCTTCTACCATCTGTATTAAATCCTCATCGGATTTGTTCACTAGCTCATTTGCATCACTGATAACAATGTTCAAATGACTTCCTTTGTTAAATACCCAATGCAATGTTGAATTGATGAGTCCAAAGAAACCCTCCGGAATTTTATTCTCCTTCAACCAAAGATGAATATTCAGAATTGATGAATATTTGAAATCAGGGATGTTGATTTTATTTTCATCGTCAATTATCCGATTCAGTGCAAATGCCGGAATAGCTGAAATTACAAAATCGAAATCGAGGAATACTTTTTTGGAAGAATGTATTTCTGTCACCCTGTCTTCCGATATAATTATCTTTTCAACCGGTTCCGATAAAATTATCTCTCCCCCATTCTTAACAATAAACTCTTCAGCATTTTTACAATATGATTCACTCAAACCATATTTTGGTAAAACGATTGTCGCTGCCCTATTTCCCTTCAGAAAAATCTGCTTCAAAATATCGATGAAGATTTTTGCTGAGGCTTTTTCTAAGCTTGTATTCAGAGCACCGACCGCCAATATTCTCCAGAATGCATCCTGCACATTTCGTGATTGGTTTTCCGTCTCCAGCCACTCTTTAATATTCATATTTAAATACTTATCAGAAGACAGGAATAAAAGCTTGATAAAAACTTTAAGAAGTCCGATTCGGTCTGAAAAACTGATTGCTTCAAATCTGAGAATTGCAATTAATAAATTGATAGGATAAACGAAAGGAAAACTTTTCAGAGACAAAATTTGAAATCCCTCCTTCACAAAATTTACCTCAAGCCGTTTTTGAAAATGAAAATTTTCTTTGGCTCCAATGAGTGAAAGGAATTTCAAAGTTTCAAAATAGCACCCCATAAGAATGTGCTGACCATTGTCAATAACAGAGTTGGTTTCTTTATAAAGAAAAGAATAAGCTCTGCCTCCTAACTTTGGCGAGGCTTCCAGAAGTGTAACTTTGTATTTTTTATATGCGAGATATGCTGCTGCTGAAAGCCCTGCAAATCCTCCCCCGATAACAATGACTTTTTTTTGCATCTGATTAAATTCAGAATAGATCAGTATACCAGTCTGTATTTAGCCCAGACACCGAGAGAAATGCCAACCTTTTTTGCTGTTGAGATTTTTATCTTATTGTTATAAACATCGTAATCAGCATCCACAATTTTATTTAGCATCCGATAGTAGATATGCTGCATTGCTCTGGCAGCGAACATTGCTTTTTTGTCTTCGCGGTTTAAACAGGCGGTTGCCGTATTGAAATATTCTCTTGCACGTTCGACCTGGTATTGCATCATCTTCTGAAAATTTTCGTTATAGGTATTATTGAAAATATCTGATTCGTGGTAATTAAATTTTTCAAGGTCTTCTTTTGGAAGATAGATTCTTCCTTTCTCTGCATCCTTTTTTATATCGCGTAATATGTTAGTCAATTGAAGAGCAATACCAAGATTAATTGCAAAATCTTTTGCCGAGGGATGCCTGTAACCAAAAATTTCGATGCACATTAAACCAACAGTTGATGCGACATGATAACAATAGGTTTGTAGATCATTAAAAGTAAGGTATCTCTTCTTCTGAAGGTCCATCTCCATCCCTTTAAGAAGATCAAAGAACGGTTCTAGTGGAATATTAAAATTTTGAATTGTCTTTGAAAGTTTATTGATCAAAGGATATTCTGAGTGACCATTCAGTGATTTCTCTAATTCAATTCTCCACTTTCTCAGCTTATCATATTTTATATCATCAGTAACAGTTCCTTCATCAACGATATCATCAGTCTCACGGCAAAAAGCGTAAACAGTATTCATCGCATCGCGCTGTTCAGCCGGTAAAAGATTAAAAGCATAGTAAAAGCTGCTTTTGCTTTTCTTTGATATTTCTTTTGCGATATCGTTCATTAAGAAGTAAATGACTTAAATAAAAGTTTCAAATAATCTGCTTTAGTTAAAACCGGTCTTTTAGTAAAAACATCAAAATCAGAGCCACGGATTTTGTTTAGAATTTCCTCACCACCTTTAATAGTCCAGGCAATTTCATACTTAAATCTACCGGAAAGAAATTCAAGTAAACTCTTGCCCTCGTCAAACATAATCTGAGTTCTGTTCACACTGAATTCAATTAGCTTCTTCAAATTAAAGCTAATTTTGTTCATCTCAAACATTTTTTCATCTACACCGAATTTCCTCATTTCATCAATTGGGAAATAAATTCTTCCTTTGTTGAAATCTATTTTAGTGTCTTGAATAAAGTTTGTTAATTGCAGTGCCGTGCAGATTTTATCGGAAAAGTAAAATGCTTTTTCATTTCTGACATCAAAAAGCTCAAGCAATATTCTTCCAACAGGATTAGCAGAGTTGGAACAATAATCCATCACTTCTGTGAAATCTGCATATCGGGTTTTTATAACATCCTGTTTAAATGCTTTTAGAAGATTAAAAAAATATTCCGGATTTAAGCTTCGTGTAATAATTGTGTTTCTAAGTGCGGCTTCAAGTTCTGTAGCTGGACTCTCTTTCAAAAATGACTTAAGTCTATCCTCAAAAGCCTGAAGCTTTTCAAGTCTGATAGGTGATACGAAATTCCCTTCATCAGCATAATCATCCGCAGTTCGGGCGAACCAATAAATTACAGCAATATCATTTCTAAATTTTTTAGGAATAAGTAAAGAAACTACCGGAAAATTTTCATAGTGTGATTTCGCAAGTTGGCGAGCTTCATTGTACCCTGCTATCAGGTCAGGTTTTTCAATTCTGGTTTCAAACATTCAAATAAAATTAAAGAGTGAATTGCTATTCTAAAAATAAACGTATCTCATTAACCGACAAAAATGTCTATTAGTTGAGTATGTATAATTGAATCATAAATATCATTCTGAGTCAAAAAAAACATTTAATTATTTCCGAATATCAATAAAATCGTAATAATAAACTGGAACAAAAGTTGGCTTCATCAACCAGGATGAATATTATAATTACAAAGTTAAAACAGTAAAAGAGGGTATTATGGAAGACTTTGAACAGAAAGTAGTAGACGATGTTGTAGTTGAGATAGTTAATCTCACTCGTGCAACCTGGAAAGAGGCAACTCAATTCAAACTGATTCTTCAGGCTGATATTGAAAAGAAGTTCAAAAAATTAGTCGTAGATATAAGTAAAGTCGAATTTATGGATTCTACTTTTTTAGGAGCACTTGTCCTTACAAAAAGAAACATATCACAGATTGGCGGAGATATAAAATTAGTAGAGCCACTTTCTGTTTTTAAAGCTCTTATGGAAAAGACTTCAACACTGAATATTTTTGAAACATATAAAAGTGCAAGTGATGCTGTAAAAAGTTTTAAGCACGTTGAACCTATCAAACCATCTGTTCCATTACACGTGTAAAAAAGTACTTGTAGGGAAGCAAATACATAGAAAGCCACTCTTTTTTTCAGAGTGGCTTTTTTCATTAATTATTATCTTGAAAAAGTATGTGCCCGGAACAGGACTTGAACCTGCACTGGCTTGCGCCAACTAGCTCCTGAAGCTAGCGTGTATACCAATTTCACCATCCGGGCTGGTCAATTGAAAATTCACAATTAAGAATTAATAGTTAATTGTATATCAAATTTAAAGTTTTAATCTCGATTTTCCATTTACACAATTGTTCATTATTCATTGTTAATTCTTAATTGACTGATTACCACCCTGTTTCACCAGTTCGCTCTTCTCTAATGATCACATTTTTATCTGAATGAATTTCGCAGGTCATCGGGAAATGCTTTGAGTTGATGATGTCGTAGACAATTTCCGGACAGTAATTGTTTGCGAGTCTTGGATCACCAAGTTCCATAGTTTTTTTACAGAATGCCACTTCCTCTATACCGTCTGAAAAAGTAAAATATCCAACGGGAATTTTAAGTTCCTTGTAAGCACCTTCCATAAACATTGCCCAGATGGGAAGTGCAGCTTTCGCACCTTGCCCATACCAGCCTGTGAATTTTACTCTGTGATCATCGAAACCAACCCAGCATCCTGCAACGATTTCCGGTGTGTAGCCTACAAACCATGCATCGGAATAATTTTGTGTGGTTCCAGTTTTTCCAGCCGCTGGGTACTGATAATATCTTCTAACACCGCCGCCTGTTCCATAGGCAACAACATCCATCATCATACTTTCCATAATGGATGCAGTCTGAGGCGTTATTGCCTGAACATATTCTGGCACAAACTGGTCGACCAATATTCCGTCTTTATCTTCAACCTTTAGTATAGAAATAGGCTGAACGTGAATCCCTTTATTCACAAATGTTCCAAAAGCAGAGGTCAGTTCAAGCGGTGAAACTTCAGAAGTTCCAAGCGCAACTGCAGGATACGGTTCAATTTTAGATTTGATTCCCATCCTTTGTGCTAATTTAACAACCTGCTTTGGCGGAGCGATTTCACTAATTGTCATTCTGCCTGTAATTACATTCAGAGAATGAGCCAATGCGTATCTCATCGTTTCATAAGCAGAGTATTCATTATCAGAATTTGAGGGACTCCAACCATTGTAATCAAATTTTTGGTTGAGAATAGAATAAGCAGGATAGTATCCATTTTCAATTGCCGTTGCATAAATGATCGGCTTAAAAGATGAACCGGGCTGTCTCTTTATTCCTGTTACGTGATTTAATCCTCTTCCAAAGATCTGGTTGGTTCCGCCAACCATGGCTTTTATTTCTCCAGTGAATGGATCTACCACAACAAAACCAACCTCTACTCTTGTTGCAACAAATTTAACTGAATCAATAAAAGCTTCATCTTTCTTTAAGCGGTTATATAGCGCTGCTTTTTTCTCCTGAGACTCTACGCTTCTGTATTCACGGGATTTCTTTATTGCTTCATCAATGAGCGTCGCAAGTAAATCTTTATTTTTGCTCCAGCTCCAGTTTTTGTCAAATAATTTTTGATATTCCTGTATATGCTTTGCTGCAACTTCATTAGCAATCTTCTGCATACGAATATCGATTGAAGTATATATATTCAAACCATCGCGGTACATATCGTATCCATATTTATCAGCAAGCTCGGACAATTGCAGACGCACATATTCCATAAAGTGAGGGGCTATCGTCCTCATAACGTTTGGTTTTTCTGAAGCTAGCACAATAGGTTCCTGCTTTAACTTATCATATTCCTCCTTATCAAGAAAACCAGTGGACACCATATTATACATTACAAGATTTCTTCTCTTCAAAGCGTTATCATAATTATTTACAGGATCAAAATCTCTTGGTGATTTAAGCAACGCAACAAATAATGCTGATTCCGGCAGAGTTAACTCACTGGAACTTTTACCAAAGTAAACTCGACTTGCAGCTTCTATTCCGTAGGCACTCCTTCCAAGGTACGAAACATTCAAGTAGAGCTCTATTATTTCTTTCTTGGTGAAGTTTCTCTCAATCTGAATAGCTGTGATCCATTCCCTGATTTTTCTTACACCTTTATCAAGCTGTGTTTCTCTGGTTACTTTCAACTCATAAAGATTTCTGGCAAGCTGCTGAGTTAAAGTACTAGCTCCCTCTCCAAGTGATAAGGAAAATAGATTTTTAACCATCGCTTTGAAGAACCTTGTTACGTCCACTCCCCAATGGTCATAAAACTTCCTGTCTTCAGTGGCTATTAAAGCTTTAACAAGATGGTCGGGAAGCTTATTTAATTGAGTCTCTATCCGGTTCTCAATAAAATACTGGCCCAACAATTCTCCATCGGCAGAAAATACTTTGCTTGCGAGTTGCGGTTTTGGATTTTCCAGCTCTTCGAGAGTAGGCAAACCGCTGTATATGATGGCTAAAAATGTCCCGAGCAGAACAAATGCAACTGAACCGCCGATTAACCAGATTTTTTTCTTATTAGTATTTTTTTTCTTTTTCATCTTTTTATTTCGATAAGACGGATCGTCAAAATATTTGTCGTAATCTGTGTCAGTCATAATTTAGCTACAATTATAATTCGACAATTTCAAATTTTTGATTCTTATAAATTCCATAACAAGGTTTATCAAGCCACGAACCTAGATTGATATAATTCCCTTGCTTAAAAGTTTGCCAGATACGTTTGTGTAAATGGCCGAACAGAATATAGTCAAATCCTTCATCAATTTTTTTCTTCGCCATTTCATATAAACCATCAACTTCACCATAATCTTTTTTATCCGTGTATGCACGACTGGATTTGCTTGTTTTACTTGCGATACCAATCCCAATATCAGGGTGAAGCAAAGAATAAAGCCACTGAAAAAATTTGTTTCGTAATATCCATTTTAGAATGTTATATCCGGTATCATTACTTACCAAGCCATCGCCATGTGCGATAAAAAACTTTTTACCATTTAGTTCGATTGATAATCTATCAGTATGCATAATCGCACCGAATTCTTTTTCAAAAAAATCACGGTGAAGAAAATCGTGATTACCAATGAAGTAATGTAATTTAATCTTGCTTTCGCTCAGGTCTTTTAATGCTGCAAGAGTTCTGTAAAAACCTTTCTGATAAACTCTTTTGTACTCAAACCAATAATCGAAAAGATCACCGACAATAAACAGCTCGTCACAATTTGTTTCTGCAAATTTTAAAAAACTGATTAGTTTTTTTTCCTTTGCTTCTTCCTGCGCCTTGTCCTGCAAACCTAGATGAATATCTGAAATAAAAAAGTAAACTTTCTCCACAAATACTATAAGTTTATTATGAATAATTCAAAGCTACATATATGATAATGGAAAAAAAATTCACTCATTCATCTTCTGAAGTTATTACTGCTAACAGCCAATTATCGGGATCAAGCTTAAAACTTTCAGGCATTACTGTTGCTGATATTTCAAGCAGCGTATCTTTGCCTGCAATCTCGTAACGATAAGTTTTTTCAGTCGAATCCTTAAAACTAATTTTTACTTCAAGCGGGAAATGATATTCTTCATATTCCTCCTGAATTTGTTCCAACTTAATTCTTAGTAGATAATCTTCATCTAAACTTGATGTTTCTGTTTTGTATTCAAGTTCAATCTGTCCTTTGCCGTAAACCCATTGCTCAAAAAATTTATCAAGATTTTTTCCTGAAACTTTTTCACCTAAATACTGAAAGTCACTGATAGAAGCATTTAAATATTTGTAGGTCTCGTAATAGGTTCTTAGAATATTAAAGAAAGATGAATCGCCAACTTCCCATCTCAGCATATGCAGTACCCACGCACCTTTATCATACATAGTTCTTGTAAACAGGAAAGGTCCCGGTTCAGCCAATGAACCCGAAAAGTTGCTGCTGTATTTGCTCATCATTGTTGACTGAAGCGCCTTCGCACCGGATATAGCTTCATAATATAATGCTTCCGAATATGTGGCAAAACCTTCATTCAGCCAGATATCTTTCCAGGATTTTGGGCCAACTGCATTGCCCCACCATTGATGAGCAAGCTCGTGAACAAAAGTATCTTCAAAAAATTTCTTCCCGCCAATCATATTTGATGAGACGCCGGTAATTGTTTGATGTTCCATCGCACCAGCATACCAGAGGAATTCAGCCACTCCATATTTTTCTTTCAGGAAAGGATACTCACCAAACATTTGAGAAAAAACTTCTAACATATTAACATGAGTGGAGAAATCTATCTTTGCTTTTTCAAGTTTATCGGGAAGAACATAATACTCAACATGCATAGTATCCAGTCCGTCTAACGAGATGTACTCATCAGAGAAATGCTCATAATCTGAAGAATAAATGGCAACCAGGTAAGTGGAAATCGGGTATTCAGTTCGCCAATGATAAGTTCTTCTACTGCCATTTGTTTTTACATCGACCAGTACGCCATTCGATACAGAAACCATGCTGGAATCATTTGTTATTTTAATTTCCAGATTTGTTTTATCGAAAGGAATATCGTTGCAGGGGAACCACGATGATGCATAATTTGGTTCACTCAAATTATAGACCAGCGAAGTTCCATTTCTTTTTCCAAAAACAAAACCTTCCAATCCGGCTTTCTTTGGAGTACCTTCATAATCAACTTCTATCTTAAATTCAGTACCGTCAAATGAATTTAGGGGAATAGATAACCGATATCCTTCATTTTCATATTCAGTTATTACATCATTCAACAGTATGCTTTTAATTTCAAAATTATCATAAAAGTTGAGGTCAATTGTTTCTATGGATGGGTCAAGTACTTTACCAGTTAAGATTGCCTTTGCAATAAACATTTTATCTTCGGGATAAAGATCGAAAGCCAGATCGTATTTATATATATCAATCTTCCTCTGATTTTGAGTGATGTAATCATCATCCAGCTTCTGAAAATATGTGTAGATGTAAGTCAGCTTATATAACTGAATTTTATAGTAGACAGCACCGGGCAAGATTAGTATTAGAAATGCCAAAAATATTATCAGAAGTATTTTTTTCTTTTTCATTTGCGAAAGTCAACTAAATTGT
The DNA here is from genome assembly GCA_035478175.1 of Ignavibacteriaceae bacterium. Taxonomy (GTDB): domain Bacteria; phylum Bacteroidota; class Ignavibacteria; order Ignavibacteriales; family Ignavibacteriaceae; genus IGN2. The sequence continues at coordinate 13,785 of DATIJX010000121.1, read as the reverse complement.
TGCTTGAAAACAGAATAATCATCGCTCTAAATTTACAACTTTTAAGAATTAACCATTTCTTAAATTGTCAATGAAACCATATTTATATATTTTTGAAGTGAAATTAAAGGAGAGAAAATGTCCGTTCATGGTTCATCAATATTAAGAGATACAATCACAATGCTCCTGGCAGGCGGCCAGGGCGAAAGACTTTATCCTCTGACAAATGTCAGAAGTAAACCTGCAGTTTCATTCGGAGGAAAGTACAGAATAATTGACTTTGCACTTTCAAATTGTCTTAACTCCGAGCTGAGAAGAATTTACGTTCTGACTCAATACAAATCTGATTCCCTGAACCAGCATATATTCGAGGCCTGGAGCATATTCAATCCTGAGCTTGGAGAATTTATTTATTCGATTCCGCCTCAAAGAAAACTGAACAACGATTGGTACCTCGGAACTGCGAACGCTATTTATCAGAATATGAATCTTTTTTCATCTGATAGAAAAGCAAAACTTGTACTGATTTTAAGCGGTGATCATATTTACAAAATGGATTACCTGAAATTGCTTCAATATCATACGGATAAAAAAGCACATTTATCCATGGCCTGCATTGAAGTGCCTAAAGATGAAGCAACAAGGTTTGGAATTGTCAGTGTCAACTCAGAATACAAAGTTGATTCATTCATAGAAAAACCCAAAAATCCTCCGCCCATCCCGGATAACCCTGAGTACTCTTTTGTTAATATGGGAATTTATGTTTTTGATGCAAATGCTTTAAGAGAAGTATTTACAGAAATGGAAGAGAAACATATTTCGGCAAATGATTTTGGTCAGGATGTTATTCCTTACATGGTGATGACCGGCAGAGATGTATTTGCTTATAAATTTGTTGATGAGAATAAAAAATCACTTCCTTATTGGAAAGACATTGGGACAATTGAAAGCTATTATTCAGCAAGCATGAATTTGTTAAGCGTATCACCGGATTTCAATATGTACGATGCCGATTGGTATATAAGAGGATATCAGTATCAATTCCCGCCGGCAAAAACTGTTTCGCACGAGGGAGAAAGAGTCGGACGAAGTTTAAATTCATTAGTTTGTGATGGCTGCATCATTTCTGGAGGTCTGGTTGAGCGTTCTATACTTGGTCCAAATGTGCGGGTAAACAGTTATGCATATGTTACGGACTCAATAATCATGAATAATTGCAGCATTGGAAGACACGCCCGCATCAGAAGAGCAATCATTGATAAAAACGTTACTATACCTGAAGGATATGAAATCGGTTTTGACCTTGAAGGAGATAAGAAAAAATTTACCGTAACTGAAAGCGGTATCGTAGTAATTGGTAAGAATGAAGTGCTGACTTCAGAAAAAGTTTAAAAGCAGAATCGGCTGGATAAGTACTTGCGGTATTATCCATTAAAAAAATATTAATGTTATAACTAAATTGAAATCATCCCCACCTCGCAGAGTCCGCCCATCTGTCTCATTTGACCGACGAGGTCTTACGGATTTGACTCTAACGGAGTTAGTAGAATCCGTTAGATTCTACGGAATCTAACGATCAACGCCTTTCTCTTTCAAAGAGAAGGGCTTTTTTACATTAGGACTTATTACATTCGATCGGAACATATTTATATAATGCTTTAGTGTTAATACGTCTCTCTCTTCTCAAGAGAAAGATTAAGAGAGTTGTGGGCTTATTCACTGCTGTCCAAAACAAAAGTCAATTAGGCAAAAGAGTTAAATAGTTATCTGTTTAGGACAGATTTTATCTTTTTCTGTTTTCAGACGCACTATTAAAATAATGTTTGATTGATCCTACCCCCATATAGTAGACAAGTAGAAAAGCAACTATATTAGTAACAAAATATAGGAGCAAACAGGACAGAAAAAAGAAGGCGTTACGATAAAGAGTTCAAAATCTCAGCAGTAAAAATGATATTGGAAGAAGGGATGAATACAGCCCAAGTATCAAGAGATCTTGGTGTAAACGAAAATTCACTTTATAAGTGGAAAAGAGAATACGTATCAGATCAACAGAATGCATTTCCGGGTAAAGGAAGAATGAAACCGGAAGAAGAGGAACTCAGGGAGCTTAGAAAGCAAGTAAAGCGCTTAGAGATGGAGCGTGACATTTTAGAAAAAGCAATCGGATACTTCACAAAGGTTCAAGAGTGAAGTATATGTTCATAAAAGAGCACAGGAAACAATACGGATTAAAATTGCTTTGTGAAGTTCTGGCAGTAAGTCGATCGGGATATCATAAATGGCTGAAGAGAAAGGGGAGTCAAAGAGCAATAGAAGATCAGAGATTGCTTGAAATAATCAGATTGCATTACGACAGAAGCAGAGGCACTTATGGACTTCCGAGAATATATGCAGCAATGAGAAAACAAGAGCTTAAGGTAAACAAAAAGAGAATTGGCAGACTGATGCGAATAAATAAAATCAGGGCAAAAACCAAACGTAAGTTCAAAGTAACAACCATTGAAAATACAAAAGCAAAGGCAAGTGGAAATATTCTGAATAAAAATTTCACATCGGAAAGAGAAAATCATATTTGGACCAGTGACATAACATACCTGTGGACTTCAGAAGGCTGGCTTTATCTGGCAGTGGTGATGGATATTTACTCAAGGAAGATTATTGGCTGGGCGCTTGGCAGCAGTCTGTCAGCAGAATTAGTTCTAAGAGCTCTGATGATGGCTTTGCTGCACAGAAATCCCCCTGAGGGAATAATCTTTCACTCAGACAGAGGCAGCCAGTATACAAGCAGCCAGGTAAGGCAATTACTCAAGAGCTACAAGATAACTCAATCAATGAGTTCTACCGGCAACTGTTATGATAATGCCATAACAGAATCATTTTTCCATACGCTTAAAACCGAACTGGTTTTCTGGAACAACTACAAGACAAGAGAAGAAGCAAAGAGAAGTATTTTTGAGTACATAGAAGTATTCTACAACAGACAAAGATTACATTCAGCTATTGGTTATTTATCACCGGTAGAATTTGAAGAGAGAAATCTGAAGATAAACAGGAAAGAATTAATTGAAAAAGTTGCCTAACTTAATGTGTACTTTTTAGGGGTAAGATCAAAAACACTTGTTACAGTTAAGAGTTTAACTCAGATTCCTTATATTTGCAGAAAATCATTGTAAAAAAAATAAAAACAGAAAGAGGTTAAAAATGATGTCTAAAAAAATGCTCGACTCGCTCAATAATCACTTAAATGAGGAAGTATATTCATCCTACTTATATTTATCTATGGCTGCTTATTTCGAAGATAAAAACCTGAAGGGATTTGCAGGCTGGTTCAGGATTCAGTCACAGGAAGAATACATGCACGGAATGAAATTTTATGGTTTTATAAACCAGACCGGCGGCAAAGTAAATTTGAAGGCAATAGCAGCACCGAAGACAAACTGGAAGTCAATTATGGAAATTTATAAGGATACGCTCGAACACGAAAAGCATATCACTGCTTTAATTGATAAGCTTGTCGGACAGGCAATGCAGGAAAAAGATTACGCTACAAACAACTTTCTGCAGTGGTTTGTTAACGAGCAGGTAGAAGAAGTGGCTACTGTTGAAGAAATAATTCACAAGCTTGAAATGATTGGTGATAACAAAGGCGGATTGTATATGTTAGATAAAGAGTTGGGTGCAAGAGCTGCTGGACAGTAATTATTTCAATTTATTTTTTAAAAAGTCCTCTTCAGTTGAAGAGGATTTTTTAATTCTTTCGTCAGACTCCGGCAGAGTCTTCGGACTCTGTCGAGCTAATTTCTTTAAACCCAGTTCTCAACCTTTAAATCTTTTACCCTACTAAATTCTTTCTCATTGTTAGTTACTAAAATCAGACCTCTGCTAAAAGCTATTGATGCAATCAGGAGGTCCATGGCACCGATCAATTTTCCTTCAACTTCAAGTTCAGATCTTATTCTTCCATAAGCAATGGAATCATCAGAAGTGAAGTCCAGAATAATTAGAGGCTGAAGAAATTCCTGCAGGGCAATTGTGTTTTGATTTGGCTTCGAACTTTTTGCAACACCGTAATACAATTCAGCTGTAGTTATGGTGGATACAGCTACGTCACCTGGTTTTAGTTTAGAAAAACGATTTAAAGCTTTCTCGGGTTTTTTCTTGATAATGTAAATGCAGATGTTGGTATCAAGTAGATATTTCACAGGAATAAATCTTCCCTCTCTTCCAAGTTTGGTTGACTTCTTTCAGTCATAAAATCATCAGAAAATTTACTGAGGCTTGCAAACATCATATCCCACTTTTCTAATTTGGGCAGTAGAATTATTGCATCACCAATTTTAGTAATATAAGTTTCTTTTCCTTTTAAACGGTAAGCCTTTGGCAGTCTAACAGCCTGACTTTGTCCATTAGTGAATATTTTTGCTGTATCCATATTTAACCTCTTTAATATATACCGCAAATATATACTTTAAATCTAATAAATCAATAGACTTATGAGTAATAATTTGAAAATGCTTGTAGGAATTGAAAAATGGAAGAAAGACTAATATTTCAGTTCTTCACATCCGCTAGCGGGAAGGCAGTTTCTCTCATCGAGTGGACTTTGTTTGCAACGGGTAAACTAATTTCTTTACTAACTCTCGCTTCAAAATAATCGCGGAATCTTTCAACCATAAACTTTACAGGCCAGGCTGCGGCTTCGCCAAGTGCGCAGATTGTGTTGCCTTCAATCTGGTTTGCAACGGTGATGAGTAAATCCAAATCACTTACAGAACCTTTTCCGGCAATTATTCTTTTCAGAATTTTTTCTAGCCAGCCTGTTCCTTCGCGGCAGGGAGTGCACTGTCCGCAGCTTTCGTGGTGATAAAAGTGAGCAATTCTTGCTAAAACTTTTACGAGATCAGTATCTTCATCCATTACAATTACTCCGCCGGTACCAATAGCAGAACCAACTTCTTTCAATGACTCTGCATCCATTTTTACGCCTTCGAGTTTGTCCCCTCTTATCGGAGGCATTGAAGTTCCACCGGGAATTACACACAAAATTTTCTTATTGTTTGGAACACCGCCAGCGTAATTATAAATAATATCAGTAAGTAAAGTTCCTGTTGGAAGTTCATAAACACCGGGTTTGTTTACGTGTCCGCTAACGCCGAATAACAAAGTACCGGGATGTTTCGGATGTCCGATTTTAGAAAACCACTCCCAACCATTTTCAATTATCTTCGGAACATTTGCAATAGTTTCAACATTATTGATTGTAGTTGGACAGCCCCACAAACCATTCTGTGCCGGGAACGGAGGTTTTATTCTGGGATATCCCCTCTTTCCTTCAAGTGAATTCATCAAAGAAGATTCTTCGCCGCAAATGTAAGCGCCAGCACCTTTGTGTATATAAACATCACAGGAGAAGTTAGTTCCGAAAGTTTCTTTCATCTTCTCGCCGAGATAACCTTTTATATAAGCATCGTCAATCGCTTTCTGCAGAAGCTTAATCCACTTGTGATATTCACCTCTGATATAAACGTAAGCTGTCTTTGCACCAATTGCGTAACAAGTAATTATCGTACCTTCAATCATCTGGTGAGGATTGAACTCAAATATTTGTCTGTCTTTGAAAGAACCGGGTTCGCTTTCATCGCCGTTAATGCAGAGATATTTTGGCTTGTCTGTGGTCTTCGGCATAAAGCTCCACTTAAGTCCACATAAAAAAGCCGCGCCGCCTCTTCCTCTTAATCCACTCTTCTTAACCTGATCAATTATTTCATCAGGAGTTTGTGAGAATGCTTTCTTTGCAGCATTGTAACCGCCGTTGGAGACGTAAACATCAATTAAGTGAAGATCTTTTATATCTGGAAGTAGAATTTTTTCCATTGCTTAAACCGTGTTCCTTAAAATTAAACTTTTTTGTCGTGGACGTAAATATGGAGCTTTATATTTCGGCAGTGGAATTTTCATTCCTTCTTCCCTGGCAGTTTGAAGCCAAATTTTCTTTGCTATCATAACTTCTTTTAAAGCTTCCTGAGGTGTATCTCCGAAAGCAGTACAATATTTTAAATCAGGAATATCGGCAACGTAGCACTTGTCCTTTTCACTGTAAAAAACATTAATATGATAATCTTGTGTTTTCATCTTTCCAATCTCAAATTAAATTCATTTATAATGTTTATAAACTGGCTTACCTGATATGGTTTCACTTTTCCTTTTCTATTTTGAATATTTATTAAATAAGGCACAATCGAATGTTTATAAATATGATAACTTCCTTCAATTCTTTTCAATGTAAAACCAAATGCTTCAAGCAATTTATTCATTTCGCTAAATCGAACATCGTAAGGATTATTTAAAACTTTTTCAAGCAGCTTTTTGCTTTTCAAAGCTACCTTAATCCTGTAAGGATTTCTTCAACTTTTTCTTTAGTAAGATTTTCGTAGTAATCTTCATTAACAGCAATCATTGGAGCAGTGCCGCAGCTTCCCATGCATTCAACTTCTTCCAAAGAAAATTTTCGATCTGCAGTGACTCCCAAATGATCAATTCCGAATTTATCTTTTACCTGGTTCCAGATTTCATATCCGCCGCGAAGCATACAGGAAACATTTGTACAAACCTGGATGTGATGCTTCCCCATCGGCTTCTGATGGTACATTGTGTAGAAAGTAACAACTCCCAAAACTTCTTCGGCTGTCATTCCCAAAACATCCGCAATTTCTTTCATCACTTCGAAAGAAATATAACCGTTCTGCTCCTGCGCAATATAAAGTGCGGCCATAACCGCAGGTTTACGAACGGGATACTTTTTTGTCTCCTGCTCTATTCGTTCGAGGTTCGCATTAGTAAAATTAAATTCCATTTTTATAAAGCTCCAATTATCAAAAAACAAATAACAGATAAGCACCAAAATCGAAATTCAAATAATCAAAACAAGTTTTAGAATTTATTTTTGAAGTTTGAATATTATTTGGAATTTGCAATTTGTTATTTGAGATTTCCACTTATTTATCCGCTTCTCCCATTATAGGATCTATGCTTCCGATGATTGCAACGACATCCGAAATCAAATGCCCGATAACCAATTTAGGTAATGATTGAATATTATTAAACGAAGGCGAGCGGATTTTACACTTCCAGGGATGACCTTCACCTTTACTGACAAAGTAAAATCCAAGTTCTCCTTTCGAACCTTCAATTGCATGATATATTTCACCGACAGGCGGATTGATTCCAAAATTAACAATCATAAAATCGTGAATAAGCTCTTCCATCTTTGAATAGACTTCATCTTTTTGAGGAAGAACTTTTTTCGGCATATCTGCAAGCACTGGTCCCTGCGGCATTTTTTCAAGAACCTGTCTTACTATCTTTGCACTCTCTCTACATTCATCAAGCCGCAAAAAATATCGGGCAAGACAATCACCTTCTGTATAAGTTGGAACCTTGAAATCAATTTCATTATAGCAGAGATAAGGTGCACTTCGTCTTAAATCAAACTCAACACCGCAGGCACGAAGGTTTGGACCGCTAAAACCAAGATCGATTGCATCTTCTTTTGAAATAGCTCCAACACCATCAACACGTTCAATAAAAATTCTATTTGTGTTAAGAAGCTGTTCAACTTCAGCAAGGTATGGTTCAAACTGATTAATGAACCATCTGGCTTTAGCAAGAGCTTCGGGCTGTGCATCGTTTGCAACACCGCCAATACGGGTGTAACTATTAGTAAATCTTGCACCGCAAAGTATGTCCCATATATCAAGAATTTTTTCACGTTCACGGAGTGTCCATAAGAAAACTGTCAATGCACCAACATCCATAGCAAAAGCACCGACAGCAACAAGGTGCGAGGCAATACGAGCAAGTTCAGCAATCATCATTCTGATGTATTGTGCTCTTTTGGGTGCCTCAATTCCGGCAAGTTTTTCAACTGCAAGAACCCACGCAACGTTGTTCGCCATTGGAGAAATATAGTCAAGTCTATCAGTGTGAGGAATAAATTCATAATAGCTCATGTTCTCGGCCATTTTTTCATATCCTCGATGAAGATAACCTAATTCAGGAACACAGCCTATAATTCTTTCTCCATCTAATCTTAACAAAAGCCGAAGCACACCGTGTGTCGCAGGATGCTGGGGACCCATATTGAGTATCATTTCATTTTCAAGAGCATCCTCGATGGTATAATCATTCCTCGATTGAAGAAGCGCATCTAAAATTTTCGGGTGTATTTCGTCGTCTAACTGATTCATAAAAATTATTTCTTTGGTAAAGGTATTGAGCCGGGAATACCCATTAATGGAAATTCTTTTCTTAAAGGATGATATTCAAACTCTTCCGGCATATACATTCTTCTAAGGTCAGGGTGATTGTTGAATTTAATCCCATACATATCATACGTTTCTCTTTCCTGAAAGTTTGACGCACGCCAGACTGAGGTAACTGAATCTATTGAACATTCAGATTCATCCACGTCAGCCTTCAATCTCAATCTGAAATTTTGCTTCAATGAAAAAATATTATAGACAACTGTGAATCTGTTTTTCCTCGTGGCCCAATCAACTGCGGTAACATCTGAGCATAAAAGAAACTGAAGTTCAGAATCATTTTTTAGAAACCTGCAAATTTCAACTACGTTTTTCTTATCAAACTTGATTGTCAGTTCACCCTTATAGTCAGATATTTCGAAATCTACCGAAGGAAAATTTGCTTTTAGTTTTTGAGGGATGAGTTCTTTTAAATCCATAGGAGTCAGTTTTTCTGAATTACGTTTAGCTCAGGAAGACTAATACTCTTTCCATCAGAAGGTATGTTATGAAACTGAGATGCTTTTGTTTTACCTATTTTATCCTGGATCATCATCAAAGCGTGAAGAAGATTATCAGGACGAGGGGGGCAGCCTGCAAGATAAATATCAACCGGTAAAAACTGATCTATGCCCTGCACAACTGAGTATGAGCGATACATTCCACCAGAAGAGGTACACGCACCCATCGCAATTACCCATTTTGGATCCGGCATCTGGTCATAAATTTTTCTAACCACAGGAGCCATTTTGTAAGTCACAGTTCCTGCAACAATCATCAGGTCGCATTGACGAGGAGTGAATCGCATCACTTCTGAACCAAATCTTGCAATATCATATTTAGGGTCGCCGACAGCCATCATTTCGATTGCGCAGCAGGAAATTCCCATCGGCATTGGCCACACAGAACTTTTTCTTGCCCAGGCAATAATTGCATTAACCTGCGTGGTTATAAATCCCGTATCCTTTAAATAAGCTTCTAATCCCATTTGAATCCACCTTTTTTATATGCGTATAAATATCCTAGTTCAAGCACTATTAAAAATATTAACATAGAAAGGAACACAGAAATTCCAAACTCCCCGAATAATTTTCTAAACTGGACAGCCCAGGGGTAAATAAAAATCACTTCAAGATCAAAAATGATGAAAAACATTGCTACAAGGTAGTACTTAATAGAAATCCTCTGCCTGGTAGTTCCGACTGGTTTCATTCCGCTTTCATACGTTGAAGTCTTCTCGCGGTTAGGTCTTTGCGGACCGATAATAGTTGATGTAAATACAAGCACGGTGCCAAAAATCAGCGCGACAACTAGAACAATAAGTACGGGAATGTATTCTTCGATCATTTTTATAATTGTGATTTAATTGTGTGTAAAATTATCCAAAATACCGCGGATTGTCAAAGTAAAGTTTGATGCATTTCTGCTTTTTTCGCCCTCTCATAAATAACTTTCGGTCTAAGTATTTTAAGAACCACGCAAGTATTTGCTACTTTATTTTAATTGCAATTTGCAGGTAATTATTTATAGCCCCTAAAAATTCGTAGTTCAATTTATAAGCTGAAACAATTTCAGTGAATGCTTTAAATTCGTGCATTGGTACACCGAACTCATCAAATATTATGATATCATTTTCTTTGAGAAATGGAATTAACCTTGTTAGGACAAACAGAGTTGATGAATAAAGGTCGGCATCCATATGAATTACTTTTCTTTTATCTGATTTATAATTATCCAGAAAACCTGGTAATGAATCCTGAAATAGCCCTTTTATAAAAGTGACTCTTGCATCGTCAATTTTTGGAGTCGTTCCTTGTGTATCGTAATGGTGTTTATGCATTACACCAAAATCTTCAGGCAAACCTGTGAATACATCGAATCCGTAAAATTTGGTTTCGAGATTTTTATTTTTTTCAACCCACCATTTAATTGCAATACCACTTGCTACTCCAAATTCAAAATAATCAATAGCCTGATTTTTTATTTCTTCATTAAAAACAAATTCGTGTAATTGAAATCTATTTTCATAATTGACTTTGTGATTATAGAAATCATTGAATTTTCCTTTTGGTGTTTTCGAAATCCAACGAGATAATCTGGATAAATAGACAATATTCAGAAACAGTTCTTCAAATGGCTTAAATACAACATGTAGTTTAAATCTGGAGAATAATGCTTTAATTTTTCTGATGAAGAAAAGTTTAATGTGCATGTTAAATATTTGTGACCTTCTTAATAATTAAACATTACTCGTTCATTACTCTATACAACACGGAAGGCGGATCTTTAAAATAAACCACAACTTCCAGACCCGGATGATTGCCTTTTGGATCAATCAGAAATTGAAACTCCCTTCTTAATCCGGCTTCTGCAATTCCAAAATAAAGATAATCAACCTTGCTTTCCTTGAGTTTTGAAATTAACTCCTCGTAAGAATCAGCCATTGGCAAAAGCTTGAAATCCATATCAAGATAATACGCAACGTGTGCCTTTCTTGCTGCTACTGTTTTGCCTTTCATTTCGGCAGAAACATTTTCCTCGTACCATTCTCTTAAAGTTAAAAGTTCTGTTGGACCGGAATTAATATTTCTACTGTTGAATGAATATGACTTCGCGAAAGTGAAAGCGATAATTCCCACCATTAATAGATAACTGAATTTAACAGGAATAAATTTTTTGAATTTGAATTTTTCACTGAAAAATGGCTGAACAGAAACCACAGCATAAAATGGAATAAGAAACAAAGAAAACCGCTCACTGTAAAAAACAACAAGCAATAATGCGAAGAACAATAAATTAACTAAATAGTAACCAGTCTCTTGCGTTTTCAATTTCTTAAACGGATTGGAAATAATAAGTAATGCTAATCCCAGAATAACAAAAACACCGAGCTGCCAGCCAAGAAGTTTTTCCATATCACTTACAAAATGGTCGGCAATATTTGCAACCACAGTTGAGAAAAATAAACTTGTATCTTTAAATATCACTTCGGTCAATGATGTTATCTTGCTGCTCTCGCTAAACCAGAAATCATCCCAGCTGATTTTTCCTTTTCCGTAAACCTCATACGCTATGTTCTTATAATTTTCATTGTAAAAGAATGAACCTTTTTCGCTAAGGCAGTAAAATCCCCACGGTGCAAAAGTTATAAGGAAAACGGCAGCAAAGATTATTGAAGCTTTAATTCTTTGAACCCAGCTTATGTTCCAGGAATTCACAAAAAGAATTACAAACACGAAACTTGCAAGGAAGATTCCGTTGTATCTTGTCAGGTAAGAAAGCCCCCCAAAGATTGCAGCAAGAATTAAATTTTTATAGCTCAAATCTTTATTCTTAAAAAAGAAAAAGAGTGTTACTGCTGCAAGCGCATTAAAGAACATATCTGTGCCGGCGCTGTATGTATATTGAATAAAGATGGGATTTACAACGAGCAGAACTGTAACAAAAAATGAAATGACTGCTGAAAATATTTTTTTTAATAATTCAAAGGTGACATAAATTAACACTGATGCTGAAAGAACGGCTATGAAAATTCCTGCGTGAAAAAAATCTCCTATAATCAAGCCAAAGACTGCAAGAACCATCGGGTAAAGTGGCCCTCTGAAAGCATCCATGGGAATTTCACCGGAAAGAAATTTCTTTGCACTGGGTACGTATCCCCAGAAAAAGTCAGTTTCAATTCCATAATCCCCGACAGTGTGAAAAATAAAACTAATCAAGCCGACAACTACAAAATAAAAAACTGCGATGACCAGCCCTGTATATTTACCGGAGATATAGTTTTCAAAAATCGATGAGACTGATTTTTTGTTCGTAATGATTCGATTGATTTCTTTCTTTTTCTTTTGGGATCGGGATTTCGACATTGCAGATTTTAATTTTGGTTGTTATCAATAAGAAAAATATTGATAGATAATATAAGTAATTTTATCTATTAGCTGAATTTGGAACTCATCCAAAAGATGGGAACCATTTAGAGTTAAAATCGTCATCAATTAGTTTTTGTATTTTATAGCTCCACCGGAAGTGCTTATTTTTAATTGAAGTAATAATCAAATAATTCCTGACTCATTTGAAATCAAAAGCAAAGAAAAATTTCTCAATTATTCTACTGGCAATGATAGTCCTTTGCAGCCAGAAATTCTTTGCACAGTCCACACCTGACTCAACTTTATATTTCATACCTGTCAGTTCACTTAACCGGCTGTTTTCAAACTTCGACAAGCAATTAAATACATATTACCTGAATACCGGTATTGATTTATATGGCTCGTTTTCAAAATTTGAATACAGAGTAAATCAGAATTATCGCTCTACCTTAATTCAAACCAATCAGAATTCAGTGCGTGACGAACAGTACCTCTTCGCTTTAGGCAAATATAAATTGAGTAATGGATGGAAACAGGGAATCGCCATAAGCAGCAACATTGTTTCTGATGACAGACAACTTGGAATTAACGAGGCAACAATTTATCAGGCTGTTACATTAAGCGAACTGAATTTTATCAGAGGCTTGACTCTAACTCCTTACGGAGGATACTCTGACAACCGGCAGGTGAACGAAGATGACAGAGGTCCTATTTATGGTTTAGACGGCAAACTTAATTATCTCAAATCGGTTGACTTTGATATCAACTCAGCACTAAGACTTGAAAACGAGGACATCTCTCCGAGAAAAAATACAATCCGATATTTAGATTTACTGGTTACAAATCCTTTTAATCCCGACGTAACAAATTTTTTCAATGCCCGGTTTAACGAAAGCCGTAAAGATTTTTATATATCCGCTGATTCAATAACTTCTCGGCAATTTGATATCACAAATAATATAGAAAGCAGAACCGAAACTGCTTTTCTTCTTCAGGACAGGATTAATTACAATAATTTTTTCGATTTGTTTTCGTTAGAGCTTGGCGGAAGAGTAAATTTCCGAACCATTGACAGAAACACCCGTTATAAATCAACCAGCATTCAATCACCTTCAATTTTTGATACACAGGTTGATGAACTGGGAATTGTGGTTGAATCCGGAATGTTCTACAGAACTGAATTTGCCAACGCAGGTATAAACTTAAATTATTACGAACGTGATGAAAAACATATCACAAAAAGATTTGAAGGAGTAGCTGAAAGTTTTTACGAACAGAGATCGGAACTGGAAAGCAGAAAAAATAATAATTCTTACAGAACAACAATTTCATTCCTTGGAAATATTTATCCTTCACGGAAGGACCAGATTTCGCTAAGTTTATTTCACAGTAAATTAAGATATGATACTCCAAGTTCGCAAAATGACGACGATCGCGATGAGCTGCTGACAATTGGTAGATTAAGATATTCGAGATACCTTTCTCCGTTTTTTCAAATGTTCACAAACCTTGAAGGAACATTGAGTCATCTTGTTTACATTTTTTCCGGTCGTAGTGCCAACAATAATATAAACAGAGTATTAAGACTATCTGCCGGAGGTTATTACAGCGGTGCACAATTTTCTTCATTAAAT
>DATIJX010000120.1:0-7820 GCA_035478175.1 Ignavibacteriaceae bacterium | reverse complement strand
AGAAATTTCTTCCTTCAAAGATGAAAAGAAAATTTGGGTGATATCTGGTGAAGTAAAAAACTCTTCTGGGAATCTTTGTCTTCATCTTTGCGGCAATCTTCAACATTTCATTGGTGCAGTGCTTGGAAACTCAGTTTATATAAGAAACCGTGATGCAGAGTTCACGAGGAAAAATGTTCCTGTAAAAGAATTAGTAGATGAAATTGAATTAACAGCCAAAATTGTTGAAAAAACTTTAAAGGAATTGAAGGAAGGAGAACTGAAAAAAACTTTCCCAATTAACGTCTTTGGCTATGAAATGACCACAGGATATTTCCTAGTTCATCTCTCAACGCATCTTAACTATCACCTCGGACAGATAAATTATCACAGAAGATTGCTGGATATTTAGTTCGAGTTAGATAAATCCTCACTAAAAAATATCATTTCACTTAAGCCCTGCACAAACTTTGGTTTTGTTTTTTAATAGGGTATTTTTGAGTGCTTCATCTAATAAATCTAATTTCATATTACTTAAAGAAACCGGAGGTACTCTATGAAAATAATTCAGGAATTTAAACAATTTATCATGAAGGGCAATGTAGTCGATCTGGCAGTTGGTATAATAATCGGTATTGCATTCGGTAAAATCGTTTCTTCATTTGTAGCTGATGTTATAATGCCGCCAATTGGGATATTACTTGGTGGTGTAGATTTTTCAAATCTCGCACTTACTTTAAAAGCAGGTTCAGAAGGTGTTGAGCCTGTCTTATTAAAATATGGCGTTTTTATAAACACAGTTATCGACTTTTTAATTATTGGATTTGTAATATTCATTATTGTAAAAGCATTAAACAGTCTAAAGAAAAAAGAAGAGGAGAAACCTGCTCCTCCTGCTGAACCTACCAAATCAGAAATACTTCTTTCAGAAATAAGAGATGAATTGAGAAAAAAATAAACTTAATCTTTATCTTTGAGCCACGGATTTACCGTGGCTTTTTATTTTCAACTAAATGGTACTATGAAACTATCTCAATTAATTCTAATTGCTGTATTACTGCTGATTATTACTTCCTGCGGAAGGAAAGAATATACCGAAAAGGGTATTCTTGAAATCAAGAAAGAGATTGATTCTCTGCTTCATAATCCCGAAGCTGAAGAACATTTTAATTGGGGAGCTGCCGAAGCTTACTCAAACTTCAGAGCTTATTTTAATAATTCAAAATTGATATTTATTAACGAGGATTATAGATTCAGAGAACCCGGAGATGCCTTCAACAGATATTACTTCAAAGACGGCAAAATGCTTTACTTTGTTGGAAGAGAACTAACCTACATGCCCGACAAGCAATTTAAAAACGTTGAGCTGATGGTTGATCCGGATGGGAATGTAATTGCATATGATTTTGTTATAAATGGACAGAGAACCGGACTAGACAGTGATGATTCGAAAAAAATTATTGAGCACGCAAGAGCGCTTGAAAAAATAGTTTCTGAAAGATCAACTATCACTCGTAAATAAAAAAATGGAATATTTTGATCTTAGTGATTATCAAAAAATTCAGGTTGCCAAAGGATTCGATGCTACACCTGAACTGATACCATTCATCCCCTACCTTCTTCAGGATTTATTTGAACTCGGCTCATCGCCAGAAATAATAATTGAAATACTTAATTCGCTTCATCTAAATAAAAAAACTAAAGTTCTTGATCTCGCCTGCGGCAAAGGTGCAATCTCAATTCAAATAGCACAAAGACTTGGATTTAGTTGTAAGGGAATCGACCTGTTCAAACCATTTATTGAAATAGCAAGAGAAAAAGCATTGGAAGCGGGGGTTAGCCACCTTTGTGAATTTGAAGTAAATGATATCAACAATATCATCTTCAAAGAAAAAAATTATGATGTTCTTATTCTTGCCGCAGCCGAATCTTTGCTCGGTGAAGTTGATGAAGCAATTGGTAAATTAAGAAATTGTGTTATCGATGGCGGGATAATAATCTATGATGGAGCATTTCTCAATGAAAGTTCAAGCCTTGACAATCCGGATTATTCGGTTATTAAAAAATACGCTGATACTATAAAACAACTGACTTCATACGGAGATAAGATCATTAAAGAAGCAATAATTCCTGCTGAAGAAACAATGGCAATAAATAATGCTTATACAGATCTTATAAGAAAAAGAGCTAATGAGCTTCTGCTGAAATATCCTGAAAAGAAAAAATTATTTTTTAGTTACATCGAAAAGCAGGAATCTGAATGTTCAATAATTGAAAATGATTTAACCGGTTGTATCTGGTGTATAAAAAAAACCGGATGATTTACCTTCCTGCCATGTAATACCTGACACCAAAAGTATAATTCATTGCACTCAAAGCTCCCGGTCTGTAAACCGCATCACTCTCTGCATAGTTATATTGAGCTTCCACAAAAGTTGAAAAGTTGCTGTCATCCCAACGCTTTTCCGCAATAATACCACCAAATGCACCCCAGATATTTTCATTTTCAACGCTCGATATCACCCTGCCAGTTCTTAACCTTGCTTCCTGATTGACCACCATAAAAGTCAGGCCGCCGTTTATTCCTAAAACAAATTCATTAGTAACAATAAAATTATAAAGCAGTCCGCCGTTAAGAATTAATTGACTGAAAGAGGAATTAACTTCCACAAACTCATCCGAAAGCCGGACGATATTATTCAGATATGATGTGTTATAAAAAGATTGAAAGTTTGATTGGGAGATGTATGAAGTTCTTGCATACAGAAAAAGATTTTTAACAAGTGGTACAGGCATACCAATACTTCCACCAAAGGCAAATGATAGTGGTGTTTGTCCATCATTGCTTGAAAGATTTACGCTAGCTACTCCGGCCATCCCGCCTAAAAAAGGTGAATTATTTCTTAAATACGATTGAGCATTTATTGTGAAGGCTATAAATAGTATTAAAATTAATGGAAGTATTATTTTGTTCATATTTTATCTTTGTTTTGAGCAAACGTAATAAATAATATGTAATAAGTCAAACTATTTTAAGTTCGGATTTTTACGAAATGTATCTGAAACTGCATTTTTTTAATTAAGACTCACTGGATTATATTTGACAAAATTATTTTGAGATTTAAATCATCCTCCATTTAGTCTGCATCAATCCAGACAAACTTATTTTATCATTAATTACAGGAAAATATCAATGGTAGCTGATAGGGTGAATGAAATTGCTGTATCTGAAACTATGGTCATCTCTGCTGAAGCAAAGAAACTAAAGACTGAAGGTGTTGATGTTATAAATTTAAGTATGGGCGAGCCAGACTTCCATACTCCCAATAATATTAAAGAAGCAGGAAAAACAGGAATTGATGAGAACCACACAAGGTATACAATTAATTCAGGAACTGTTGAGTTAAGAACCGCCATTCAGGCAAAGCTAAAAAGGGAGAATCATCTTGAATATAAACTCAATGAAATAATCGTCTCCAACGGTGCAAAGCAAAGCTGTTACAATGCTATCCTCGCTACTGTTAATCCCGGGGATGAAGTAATTATTCCAGCACCGTATTGGGTATCATATCCTGCAATGGTTAATCTTGCCCAGGGAAAAGCAATTATTATTGATACAGATGAAAGCACCGGATTCAGAATAACGCCGCAGCAGCTTAATAAAGCAATTACACCAAAAACCAAAATGCTAATCCTCTGTAATCCATCCAATCCAACCGGTTCAGCATATAATAAAAAACAGCTTGAAGAATTGGCTGAAGCTACAGAAGCAGCGGACTTTTATATCCTTGCGGACGAAATTTATGAGAAAGTTGTTTATGATGATTTTATTTTTTTTAGTTTCGCACAAGCTGCACCAAAACTCAGGAACAGAATTATACTTGTTAACGGAATTTCAAAATCTTATGCTATGACAGGATGGAGAATAGGATATACAGCAGCTAACGAATCTGTAATCGAAGGGATGAATAAAATACAAAGCCACAGCACTTCACACGCTTCCTCAATTTCACAGGTAGCAGCTATCGAAGCTCTAACAGGACCTCAATATGTAATTAACGAGATGTTTGTTGAGTTCAGAAAGCGAAGAGAGTTTCTGCATAACGAGCTTACATCTATTAAAGGTGTATCCTGCTACAAGCCTGAAGGTGCGTTTTATTTATTTCCGAATATTTCTGCATACCTGAAAAAGCACAGCGAAATTCTGAAGATTGAAACGTCATTTGATTTTGCGATGCATTTACTTTATGAAGCACATATTGCTGTGGTACCTGGTAATGCTTTTGGTGCCGAAGGTTATATCAGAATGTCTTACGCTACTTCGATGGAAAATTTGAAAGAAGCAGTTATCAGATTGAAGAAAGCGTTGGCGAAGCTGGTTTTATGAGGCAACGTAGTCTCCTGCCAAAGGAGATCAGTTCTTAGCTTGTTTGTTTTTAGTTATGGTTCAATAGTTTTTTCCTTGTACAAATAACTAAACAACCAGAACAAGTAACTGAAAAACTAAAACCATTAACTAAACAACTAATAACAAAATATTTTTTTATTTACTTTTCTGCTGAAGATACTGTTGAAGGGAATCTGAAATTTTTTCAATCGGCATCTCGACACCTGTCCACAACTCAAAGGATTTTGCAGCCTGTGAAATCAGCATCTTCAATCCACCGACAACTTTAGCTCCCTGCATTTCAGCCATCTTAAGAAAATTTGTTTTAGTTGGATTATAAACCAAATCAAACACAATCTGCTCGTCATTAAACGATTCTTCAAGATCTGTAATTGTATCTTCAACATCCGGGAACATTCCCATCGTTGTCGCATTAACAATCAATCGGGAATTGCTTAAGGTTTCAACATTATCCGGAGGAAATAAGTCGAACGTATGAAATGAATCATATCTCATCTTAAGTGAAAAATCATTCATCAAAGTATCGGCTCTTTGCTGAGTTCTGTTTATAATATTTATCTCTTCAGGCTTGAAATGACGAAGCAAAGTATAGATAACCGCACGTGCACTGCCACCAGCGCCGATAACAGTTACCTTAGTTCCGGTAATTTTATCTTTATAGGGAAGAAGAGTTTCAAAAATACCATACGCATCAGTGTTGTAACCAATCAGCTTACCGTGATCATTCACAATAGTATTAACTGCTCCGATGATGGATGCTTCTTCAGAAAGTTCATCAAGGTATTTTATAATTTTTTCTTTGTGAGGAAGTGTTACATTTAATCCTTTTAAGCCAAGGGCAAGTACTCCGTTTACAGCACTCTTAAGATTCTCTGCAGGAACATCGAAAGGCAGATAGTTATAATCGAGGTTCATCAATTCAAGTGCGAAGTTCTGAATGAACGGAGAATAGGAATGCTTAATCGGATGCCCGATCAGACCAATAAGTTCTGTATTTGCAAAAAAGGAATCTCTCACATCGCCCTTTGTGAATTTATGCAGGAATTAGATATTCAAAGTTAAATACCTATTTAATTCTCGCCCAAAAGTTTCTTGAACAATTTTGAAGATTTAATTTCCGGGTAATCATTAGTAAATTCTGTTTGAATGCTTGGGTCAAGCTCGAATGCTTTCTTTAAACATTGAAGCGCTTCTTCAGTTCTGCTGAGAATAAAATTTACTTTGGCTTTTTCATAAATCGCTTTGGCATCGTTTTCTTTTAATGTAATACACCTGTCAAAAGCTTCAAGAGCACTTAACCATTCACCAAGTTCAACATATGTCTCCGCAAGTGTAAACCATATATCATAGCTCGCTGGAGATATTTTCAATGCATGAATGTAACTGTTTACTGCTTCTTTTAATTTTCCCAGTGAATATTCAAGATCGGCTTTTGCGTACCAGGCTTCCGCACTATCCTGTGCAAGAGTTACAGCTTTATTGAAATCTCTCAATGCGTGCTGGTATTTTCCCGCTGAGTCATAACAATAACCTCTTGCAAGATAAGCCTCAAAATATCCATCATTATTTTTTATTGCTTCACTGTAAAACCGGACTGCATTTTTCAAATCACCAAGCTCTTCATACAAATTACCAATATTAAAGCAGGTAGTTTCGTCACCCGAATCTATCTCGTAAGCTTTTCTAAAGCTTTCAAGTGCTTCAGTATACCTTTCGAGTTCCGCGAGAATATTTCCTTTGTTGAACCAGGCACTTGTAAAATTTTCTCTTATAGAAACAGCTAGATCATAACTGTTAATTGCCTGCTCAAGCTTATTCATTTTTGAGAGAATAACTCCACGATTATACCAACCGTTAGGGTTATACGGATCGAGTTCTAAAAATTTTTCGTACGAAAGCAAAGCGTTTGAATAGTCTTCCAGATTTTCAAAACAATATCCAAGCTCATAATGCGCTTCCGAGTAATCAGGATTTAACTTAAGAACTTTGTTAAAATATTTTATAGCCGTTTCAAATTCTTCATTGCGTTGGTGAAGAATTCCCAGGCTGTAAAGAGCATCTTCGTTATTGGGATCATTTGAGAGAGCATTGTTCAGCGATTCTTTGGCCTGAGTAAATAAACCAATGTTCTCCTCGGCAATTGACTTATCAACCAACGCATCCGAATCCCCGGGATTCAATGACAAGGCTTTGTTAAAACACTCAATTGACTGATTAAAATATCCAAGTGCATTAAGGAATAATCCTTTCTTAATCCAGTATTCTGAGTTGTAGGGAGCGACTTCCAGAAGTCCATTAATCAGGTATAAGCCATCTTCATTCAGATCAGTATCCAGGCAGGATTGAATTACATCATCAAACTTATCGAGGTAACCGTAAACAGCACCGGAATCAATCAGCTTTTTACACTCTTCTATCTGTTCCCTGAGATTTTCGTTATCATTTCCAGGGGTTTCATCAAAATCATATTCTTCGTTAAAGAAGCTCATTCACTTTCCTTATAAATTATAATTGCATAAAAAATCTATAACTAAAAAAAACTAAAAACAAGAACTGTTTGAGTTGAAGATTAATAAAATTTTATTAAGCAAATATCAGGCATAAAAAAGCCCCGAATGAACGGGGCTTGAAATCATTTAACTAGTTGAGATTATTTTTTTAAAACTGCCGTCACTTTTTTCGCAGCATCGTCAAACGAACTAGCTACTTCAAAGTTCAGTCCTGATTCTCTAAGAAGTATTCCGGCTTCTTTTGCGTTTGTTCCTTCGAGTCGAACAACAATCGGAACTGTGACATGCATTTCCTTTGCTGCATCGATAACTCCCTGTGCAACACGGTCGCATCTTACTATTCCACCAAAAATATTTATCAGGATTGCTTTAACATTCGGATCGGAGAGAATAATTTTAAATCCGTTAGCAACCGTTTCTTTGTTTGCACCACCGCCAACATCAAGAAAATTTGCCGGTTCACCGCCTGCGAGTTTTATTATATCCATTGTTGCCATTGCAAGTCCGGCACCGTTTACCATACAGCCAACATTACCGTCAAGTTTAATATAGTTAAGATTGTATTTTGATGCTTCAATCTCGAGTGGATCTTCCTCATCCAAATCGCGGTAAGCTGCAATTTCAGGATGACGGTAGAGAGCATTATCATCAAAGTTCATCTTTGCATCGAGAGCGACTACTTTGTCATCATTGGTAATTATCAGAGGATTTATTTCAAGCATTGAAGCATCGGTCTGTTCATAAGCTTTGTAAAGTGACTGGACGAATGGGATAAAACTCTTGAATGCATTTCCTTCCAGACCTAAAGCAAATGCAAGTCTTCGTGCCTGGAATGCCTGCAATCCTATGGCAGGATCAATCCATTCCTTAATAATTTTTTCGGGAGTTTCAGCAGCAACTTTTTCAATTTCAACTCCGCCTTC
>DATIJX010000119.1:0-5757 GCA_035478175.1 Ignavibacteriaceae bacterium | reverse complement strand
GCAAATCACTCAGAAAGAATATAAGCGAACATAAGCGGGGCTAATATTGTGGCATAGCTTTCAATAATTAACATTGGCGTATCCTCTGATAATTTCTCCCATACTTTTTTGGCGGGAGTTGCATATAACTTAAAATTATTTGTTATGCGGGCGGATTCCAGGTCTCGTGCTTAAATTTTTTTTCTTTCTGCAGGCTGTTTTTTATTTCGTTAACTCTGATGACTGTTCGATTAAGAATACCCCAAATATTATCCAGAAAAAGACGCATGCCTTCAATATCGTTTTCATCCGGTTTTTGATGAAGCGCTTCAATCATATCAGTATAGATTAAATCTAAATACTTTATTTCTTTTTCAAAGTTACTTTCTTCTTTTTTTATTTCGCTCATAATAATCTCCCTGATTAAAAATTTTTTTATGTAATTCTTAAATCGAACTAAGCATTGAATTTTATTTTTTCAATTTTGATTTTAGGATATCCTTTTAATGGTTTATAAGTGAATGCTTTTTCATAAAGTAATTTAGAGTCAGTATATTTATCAGTGCATCGCCAAATTCTCCGCCATTCCATCAAACATAATCCGTTAGCTAAAAAGAATGAAATTATAAAACAGTGCTAACTGCAGTTACTAGACATATTACTTCTTTCTTGCAATATCTTTTTTAACATCTTTAGCAACCTTTCTTAAGTATTTTTTTCTTTTACTCTCTGAGACAAACGGCACTGACCAGAACTGCCGCGTTTTAGTTCTGAACCAACCAAACACAAAAGAATAAACTCCCATAACAAGTCTTAGTTTTACGGAATTTACATATAACGTAAGCACAGGAAGCGCCGGCGCACCATGAGTTAGATAAGTTCTTACTTTTTTGTCCTTTAAAAATGGTTTTGGAATGCCCAATGACTTTGTAACTGGAATAAATTTATATGCGAATCCCGGGCTTAATACCTGATCGAAAAATGATTCTAATACTGGTGTGCACCTAAACCACCACACCGGGGAAATAATGTATATTCGATTTGATTTGGTAATTAGTCCTTTGTATAAATTCGTTTTCTCTTCATCTCCAAAAACATTAAATTTTTCTTCATATAAATCTATTACATCAATATTTTCTTTATTGGCAGAGAGTGTTTCGTGAATAGTTTTGAAAATACCATTATGGCAAAAACTTTGTTTATCCGGATGTGCTATTATTATTAAGTTGTTCATATATTCCCTTTAAATTTGATAATATTCTCAGCCATTCCATCAAACACAAAGTAATGAAACGGTAAAACCGAGTACCAATACATTCTGCCAAGCAAACCCTTAGGACGGAAGGTTGCGGTTTGCTGTAAAAAGTTTTTATGGTTTTTTTCAACAATCTTAAACTCAAGCCAGGCTTCGCCGGGGAGCTTCATTTCGGCATAGAGAAGTAATCGCTTGTTTTGTTTATCAGCAGCAAGCACACGCCAGAAGTCGAGAGTGTCTCCGGTATGGACTTCATTTTTATTTGTTCTTCCTCTTCGCAAACCAACACCGCCAGCAATCTTATCTAAAAATCCGCGCAAGTGCCAAAGCCAATCGCCATAATACCATCCGCGCTCACCACCGATTGACCAGATGTTGTCAACAACCCGACCAACGTTTGATTTGATTTCTTTTTCTCTTTTATCTGCAAAGCATCCATTGGTTGGGACATTCATATGTTCGAGCAAAGAGTTGTCAACATAACTTGATACAAGAGAATCTTTCCAGCTCGATACAACATTATTTTGTTCTATCTTTTGAAATGCAAGCTGCACTGCTTCTTTGTAAGAGATAGGTTTTATTCCAAGCATCATTTCAAGATCATTATCCTTTGCAACAACTTCAACCTTCATACTGTTTACAAGATTTATTGCAAGCATATATGAAGTTGATGTAACAAAGTAAAGCCAGTAAGATGAAAGCCGCGGTGTCATAACGGGAACAGTAAAAATAAATCTTTTCAACCCCCGCACTTCTGCTAATTGCAAAAGCATTTCTTTGTATGATAAAATATCCGGCCCGCCAACATCGTAGGATTTATTAAATGTTTCAGGTTTAAGTAAAACTCCGATTAGATATTCTAAGATGTTTCTAATTGCAATCGGTTGATGTTTTGTGTTAAGCCATTTTGGCGTGATCATCATTGGGAGTTTCTCAACAAGGTCACGAATGATTTCAAATGATGCGCTGCCTGATCCAACAATTATTCCGGCCTTAATTGATGTGAGTGGGATACCACTCTCAAGTAGAATTTCTTCTACTCTTTTTCTTGATGCAAGATGTTTTGAGAGTTTTTCTTCGTTTGTAATTCCACCGAGATAAATAATTTGCTTTATCGAAGTTTGTTTAACAAGCTTGATAAAATTATTGGCTGATTTTTCTTCAAGCGAACCAAAATCTTTTACATTGGAACTCATTGAGTGAATGAGATAATATGCAGCGTCAATATCTTTTACAGAATCTGAAATTGAAATATCTTTTAGGAAATCTACCTCGAACAAAGAAACATTGGGATGCTTATAAATTCCCTCAGTGGGAAATCTGTTTTTGTCACGCACGCAGCAAACAACTTCGTGTCCTTGTTCAATCAATACGGGGAGGAGTCTTTTGCCGATATATCCGGTAGCACCGGTTAGTAAGATTTTCATAAGTCCTATGTTAATACTATTGTAACAATTGGAACAGATAAATAATTCAAAAATTATAAAAAACTAAAGATTTGATGTTTTGAATTTTTTTATCTGCGTTTTTTAGTTGAACCGCCCAAACCAAGCACACCTAAAATTCCTCTTGCCAATTCTCTTACCACAGTGTTGCCCATCTGACGAGTAGTAGAACTTGTAAGAACTTTTTCGAAAGTGCTTTTTTCCTGCTTCGGTCTGCCGCGTGGCTTTTGTGGTGGCTCGTATTTAGGTGTCGTCGCTTCTTTTTGACTGTTTGAAATTTCGAGCTTTCTGTTCAGAATTTCATAAGCACTTTCTCTATCGATTGTTTCATTGTATTTAAAAACAAGCTTTGAACTTCTGGCTATCTCTTCAATCTCATCATTAGTTAAAATATCCATACTTGATTGCGGAGCTCGAAGAAGAGTCGCAGCCAAAGGAGTTGGTATCCCTTTTTCGTTGAGTGCAGTGATTGCTGCTTCACCGATTCCAAGGGAGGTTAGCATTTCATCGGTCTTGTAATATTCAGATATGGGATAATTCTCCGCAGTAAGCTTTATCATCTGCCGGTCTTTTGCGGTGAATGCTCTCAGCGCATGCTGAACTTTCAGCCCAAGTTGTGAAAGAACGCTTGCAGGAACATCAGTTGGGTTCTGTGTGCAGAAGAATATTCCAACGCCTTTTGAGCGAATTAATTTTATTATCGTTTCAATCTGATCAAGCAATGCTTTCGATGCTTCCTTGAAAATTAAATGTGCTTCATCAATAAAAATTACCAGCTTCGGTTGAGGAAGATCTCCTTCTTCAGGAAAGGTAGAATAAATTTCTGCAAGCAAAGAAAGCATAAATGTTGAAAACAGCTTTGGTTTGTCCTGCAAATCAACAAGACGAATAATAGAAATAACTCCTCTTCCTTGTTCATCAATTCTAACAAGATCATCTACTTCAAAAGATTTTTCACCGAAGAACTTTTCAGCACCCTGCTGTTCAAGCTCAATTACTTTGCGGAGAATAGTGCCAACAGATGTAGTTGAAATGGAACCATAATGCTTTTCTATTTCTGCCCTTCCTTCGTTGGAAATAAATTGAAGCACCCGCTTAAGATCTTTTAAATCAAGTAAAGGCAATTGCGTATCATCACAATATTTAAAGATAAGCGATACAAAACTTGATTGCGTATCATTAAGCTCAAGAATTTTAGAAAGTAAAACGGGACCAAACTCTAAAACCGTTGCACGGAGTCGAACACCTTTCTCTTCTGAAAGCGTTAAAAGTTCGACTGGAAATCCCTCAGGGGCGTAACCCAATCCAATTTTATTATGTCGCTCTTCAATCTTGGAGTTTGTAATTCCTGGTTTGGCAATTCCGCTGAAGTCACCCTTTACATCCATCACCAACACAGGGATACTTTTCGATGAAAGCTGCTCTGTAATTACCTGCAGAGTTTTTGTTTTTCCTGTTCCTGTTGCCCCAGCTATCAAGCCGTGCCTGTTTAGTGTTTTCAACGGAACATTAACATAAAGATTATTAATGCACTCTCCTTCAAGAATTGTCCCGCCGAGAGTTATGTAATCATCTTTGAATGAATAAGCGTTTTTTATTTCTTCAGTAAACTTCTCTTTTGTGCTCATTATGCTGTTTAATATTATGGATAAAAATTATTTGCTTAAATTTATTAAATAAAAAATTGTCATTCGAATGAACTGGTATATTGAATTAGTTGCTGCTCATCCAATATTAACTGCAATAGTCCAATTTGCTGTATTTGGCACTCTTGGAGATGCTATTTCTCATTGGATAGTTAAAAGAAAAATATTCTCTCCTTATGATTTTAAAACGCTGGTTCTGAAAATTATTGAATGGTCAATTCTCGCAGTTATGATTAAATATGCTTTTATTGGTTTTCACGGTTTTGTTGAGACATTAATTGATAACAACTACCTGCCGCCGCTCGAAGGTATTGGGAAGTCATTTGCGATTTCAACCTCAATGAATTTGCAGTTCGGACCTTTTCTTGTAATTATGCACAGGCTGATGGACAACCTGATTGCCGGAAAACAAAACTGGAAGAATCTTAATAAAGGTTTTTATTCGCTTCTATGGTTCTGGATACCGGCGCATACAATTACTTTTATTCTTCCGAAAGAATTTCAGATTGGATTAGCTGCACTTTGGTCGCTCGCTTTGGGAATAATACTCGGCTTTTATAACAGGAAAACATCAGCTTAAAAATCATAAAACAAAATGGTTAAAGAATGAAAACAAAAACACGTTGTCCCTGGCCTGCTGATGACAAATTAATGATCAAGTATCACGATAAAGAATGGGGAGTTCCTCTTCACAACGACAGAAAGCTTTTTGAATTTTTGATACTTGAAGGATTTCAGGCGGGATTAAGCTGGCGGACGATTCTTCACAAAAGAAAGAACTTCAGGAAAGCATTCGACAATTTCGATTACAATAAAATTGCAAAGTATGATAAAAGAAAAGTTAATTCTCTTTTAAAAGATGCTGGTATAATACGCAACAAACTTAAAATTGAGGGAGCGATTACAAACGCAAAAGCATTCATGCAAGTAAGAAAAGAATTCGGAACATTTGATAAGTATATCTGGAGCTTTGTTAATGGCAAACCAATTCAAAACAAATTCAAATCACTAAAAGAACTTCCGGCAAAAACAGAACTATCTGACAGGATAAGTGATGATTTACGAAATAAAGGATTTAAATTTGTGGGCTCAACAATCGTTTACGCACATATGCAGGCAACCGGGATGGTGAACGACCACATTGTCGACTGTTTTAGGTATCGGGCAGTTAATTCCGGATTATAACATTCTTCCTTCATAAAGGATCTTTTAATCATGAATAATTGTTATCTGGCAATTGATAACTCAAATTCTACGTTGAATTAAAAATATTTTCTTTTATATTGTTAAATAATCAAAATCAGTTTTACAGCAGATTTTAATTTTAGTCCACATTTATAAACAAACCGAGGGTGTAATAATGAACAAATTTTTTCAACTATCATTTCTTTTTATCATCGTCTTGTTATGTGGTTCATCTTTTCCACAGCAG
>DATIJX010000118.1:0-22456 GCA_035478175.1 Ignavibacteriaceae bacterium | reverse complement strand
TAAACAGAACTCCGTGTCTTGCATTTCTTGTCGGCATTACACAGTCAAACATATCAACGCCGCGTTCAATTGATTCGAGAATATTTTCAGGACGACCGACACCCATCAAATATCTTGGTTTTTCTTCCGGCATAAGATCAGTCGTAAAATCTGTTATGTCATACATTATTGCTGCAGGTTCGCCGACTGCCAATCCACCAATTGCGTATCCATCAAAATCAAACTTCTTTAATTCGGTTGCAGATATTTCTCTCAAATCTTTGTAAGTGCTCCCCTGAATTATTCCAAACAGAAACTGATTATGATCATACAAAGGTTTGGAATTATCGAAAGCATCTTTGTTCAATGCTGCCCATCTGCTTGTAAGTCCGGTTGATTTTTCCGCATATTCATATTCGCAGGGATAAGGAGTACATTCATCCAGAACCATCATAATATCCGAGCCAATGCTTCGCTGAATCTGAATGACTTTTTCAGGAGAAAAGAAATGTGATGAACCATCGAGATGAGATCTGAACTCAACTCCTTCTTCTTTCAATTTCCTGAGACTTGAAAGACTGTAGACCTGGTAGCCGCCGCTGTCGGTTAATATTGGTTTCTGCCAGTTCATAAATTTATGAAGGCCACCAGCCTTTTCCAGTATGTCTGTTCCCGGACGTAAATACAGATGATAAGTATTTGAAAGAACAATCTGTGCTTTAATATCGTATTCTAGAAAATTCTGGTTGACAGCTTTTACTGTTCCCTGTGTGCCAACAGGCATAAATGCAGGTGTTTCGACAATTCCATGATCCGTTTCAAATACTCCTGCTCTCGCTTTAGAATTTCTATCGTTATGAATAACTGAAAAATTAAGCAAACTGACCTGGTTGGTATTTTACAAAAATTAAGCGCACAAATTTAAGGGAATTGATTGAAGTGGAAAAGGATGTTTGAATTTAAACAAATGGAATAGTGAAAGAGTTATCAGTATGTACTTCTTTTTCAAACTAAACTAAGAAAGACAGCTATTTGATCTAAAAATATTTTAAAATCTTTAACATCATTATAAATGAAGTTATATATCTGTTCATCTACTATATCCCAGTAAATGTGTACTAACCTATTTCGAAATTTTGCCATAGCCCTCAAATTTTCCAGGAACTCTTTATCAAATGCTCCTTGTTCAAATAGAACCTGGAAGGAATCACCATAGTCTTTGGGTGCCCTGTAACCATTTTGTGAAATGATGTGATTACAAATATCAATTGCAGATTCAATTCCCACTATAAAATTGTATTTAGCACTATCAATTTTATCAGGATCATTAAGAAATTCTTCTTTTCCCTTTGAACCAATTAACTCCAGTCTTTTCTGAACTCTGCGCAATTCAGAGATAAGACTGTTTATTTTATCAATATTAAATTGGGGCATTTACAATATTCTTCAGATATTCGTTTCTGATGTAAACATAATCAAAATACTTTTTGAATGTTAATCCTTCAAAATCTGCTCTCATATTTTTATCCCTATCAATTATAACAATACCGCTCTTTATAACATTGTATTGAAAAGCTAAAGGAGATGAATTAATAATTCTTACATCAACAGGAGTATGCAGAATTTCTTCAAGCTCGTTTTCAATTCTTAATTCTAAAAGCAGAGAATTGTGGAGTACATCTTTTTCTGAATCACGTAGAACAGATTTATTATTACCTGCAATTTGTGGATAGGACATGTAAACTGCTACATCAATATCATTAAAAACTTTTTTATCGGATTGGCTTATCTTTTTCTGAGCTGTAATAAAAGAGCCGAAGACATAAGCGAATGCTATATTATCATAGGCAGTCAATACTTCTTTAATTTTATTTAATATTTCGCTTTTCATTTTATAATTAATCGTTGCTATTTGATGCAAATATATAAAATATTTCTCAGACTTCAGATTTTAATTGGAGTTTCTCAGTCTTAAAATATAAAGTTAAAAACTTGTATCGATGTTATGTTTTGGTAAAAAGACAATTTGTTCAGAGAAATGCCTTCGGAAAAAGCAATTCACTAAAAATCATTTCGGATTTCAGATTTTTGGCTGTGGCGGCAACGCTCATTCTAAAAACTTCAATTTATCTTCTTCTGTTGGAACTCTGCAGCTATCCCTTTTTCCGAATAATTTATAACGATACCTGGCTATCAAATCATAAACAAAATCTCTAAAAAATTTCGGCAGGATTATGAAAGGATACAGGATTTTAATCGGCCAATTTAACTGTTTACAAACCATCAGTGCGGCAGTTGATTTCGTGAAAAATTTCTCGCCTTCTATCAGAACAAATGTATCGAGGTTTGAATTATCAATATTAAATTTGTTTGTTAACTCTTTTGCTTTATCAGATTGAAGTGCCGCAAACCTGAACAAGTTTTTTTTATCTCTCTTGATCACAAAGTTCACCCAAAAGTTGCAGAAGTTGCACACTCCATCGAATAAAATTATCTGTTTTTCATCATTCAATTTGAAGGAATCAGAAGGGATAGTTTAACGAGTTCAATCTTTTGAGCAGTTGATCGGATAATCTGAATCCTGAAATTTCCATTTGTTACAATTTCTCCCTGGTTGGGAATTCTGCCAAGTCGTGTTGTTATAAATCCTGAAAGAGTTTCGTAATCGCCTTCGTCGAGATTCAATTTATATTTTTCATTGATATGATCAACCTCAACTTTACCGCTGATGATATAAGTATCTTGTGCTATTTTTCTGCAAATATCTTCTTCGATATCAAATTCATCTTCAATCTCTCCGAACAGTTCTTCTAAAATATCTTCAATGGTTACAATACCTGCGGTCCCGCCATGTTCATCCACAACAATTGCGATAGAGTTTCTTTTCTCAAGGAAATCATTCAAGACCTCAAAACTTTTTTTTGTTTCCGGAATAAAGCTTACTTCACGTAAAATATCTTTGATGCTTACAGGGGATTTAAAAAGATCCTTTGCTAAAATCACACCTTTGATGTTATCCAGATTATCCTCATAAACAGGCATCTTCGAAAATTCTGAATCGATAAAAACCGAAAGGACTTCACTTATTTCCTTTGTCATTTCAATTCCAACTATATCCGTTCGGGGAGTCATTGCCTCATAAACTCTCTGATCACCAAGTTCTATTACTTTATTTATTAGCTCGCTATCTTTTTTGTCAACTATACCAGCAATTTCACTTTCTTTTACCAATCCTATGATATCATCTTTATCAAACAGATGATAGATATTATCAGTTTTCAGGCTCGATGTTTGAACAACTTTATTGGATATGGCAGAAGTTAATTTGACAAAAGGATAAAGCAGATAAGATACAGCCTTAAGCGGAAGTGATGTCAACAACACAAAACGATCAGCGAGTTCTCTTGCTAAATACTTTGGAAGAATTTCACCAAAGAAAAGAATTACAGCCGAAAGAACAATAAGAATTTTAATTTCACTCCAGCCAAAAAGTAAATTGAGAAATACTGCACCGAGCGAGGCATAGGCAATATTAACAACATTATTCCCAATCAGGATAGTAGAAAAAAAGTTCTGCGGATGATTGATAAAATATTTCGCGCTTAGTGCGGCAAGATTTTTTTTCCTTGCTCTTACTTCTATTTTTAGTTTGTTGGCAACAACAATGGCCAGTTCTGTCCCGGAGAAAAAAGCACTTAACAGAACTAAAATTATGAGATATAAAATTTGTTCGTTCATAAAATCAATTAATAAGAAAAAGCTATCTGAATGTTTCTAATTAACGCTTAAAATAATTTATAGATAATCATGATTGTAGCACCGGTATATAATAACACGTTTGCAATCATAGGAATATCAGTAGCGAGTGTGTGCGTAGTATTTTCACCCTTGCCGCTTATATACTCAAGATACATAAATCTGAAAATTCCAAAGACAACAAACGGGGTTGTATATATAAGTCTTTCAGTATTGAAAATCGAGACTGTCCTCGGAGCAACAGTATAAAGTGCATAACAGACTATGACTCCTGTGGCTGCAATAGTCGCCATTTGATCAGCAAAGTTCAACGAATATTGAGCTAAAACTTTTCTACTGTTGGTTCCAGTCTGCTCGGTTGACTCAATATTTAATTTTTGCTTATCAGTAACAAGTACAAGTTCAGATCTTCTTTTCATCACACCAAGGAACAAAGAAATAAACATAGTTGTAAGCAGCAGCCAACTTGAAATGGGCACCTGAATCACAAAAGCTCCGGCAAGTACTCTGATTGAAAAACCTGCCGCAATTGAAAAGACATCGAGTAACACAACATTCTTTAACCAGAATGAATAGAGAATATTTAGCACAACAAATGCAATAACCAGCAGAATAAATTCTATATTGAAATACATCATCATCCAGAAGACAAGAACCAGCAGCAATGAGGCTGTTAAAATCGCTGCAGTTTTGGAAATAGCACCTGAAGGCAATGGCCTATCCTTTTTTACCGGGTGTGCCCTATCAGATTCAATATCAACCAAATCATTGATAACATAAATCGCACTAGAAGCAAGACAAAATACAAGAAAAGCAAGAAGAGTTGTGATTAAATAATCTTGATGGAATAAATGCAGCGAGAACAAAAGCGGAATAAAAACAAAAACATTTTTTATCCATTGATGAACACGTATTAGTCGGAGAAACTTAAATAGTTTCATCAGAACACAACTACTTCTTCATAAGTGCCGAAAACTTTTTTAAGTTCGCCTACCATTTCACCAAGTGTTACTTTATTATGTGCGGCTTTAACAAATATTG
This sequence comes from Ignavibacteriaceae bacterium, assembly GCA_035478175.1. Taxonomy (GTDB): domain Bacteria; phylum Bacteroidota; class Ignavibacteria; order Ignavibacteriales; family Ignavibacteriaceae; genus IGN2. Next base: position 17,680 of record DATIJX010000118.1, on the reverse strand, counting down.
GCATTAAGTTATTTCCATTTTCACTTGCGGCCAAAATCTCCGCAAGACTTTCATCCACATCCTGCTGACTTCGGCTTTGCTTCAGAGCAGCGAGTCTTTTTCTTTGAGCAATTTCAACATCGGGTGAAATTGTAAGTATTGGAATTTCTATCTTCTCATTCTCTTCGATAAACTCATTTACACCAACAATATATTTTTCTTTACTCTCAACTTCCCTCTGATATCGGTAAGCAGCATCTGCGATTTCTTTTTGAAAATAACCAGATTCAATTGCAGGGATTACACCGCCAATTGCATCTATCTGATCAAATATTTTATTTGCTTCTCTTTCCATCTTATCAGTTAGTGCTTCAACGTAATAGCTGCCGCCCAGAGGATCAACTGTGTTTATCACTCCTGTTTCATAAGCAATTATCTGCTGTGTTCTTAACGCTATCTTAACAGCTTTTTCACTTGGCAGCGCAAGTGTTTCATCCATTGAATTTGTGTGTAGTGATTGAGTTCCACCAAGCACACCGGCCAAAGCCTGGAATGCAGTTCTTACAATATTATTTTCCGGCTGCTGTGCTGTTAAAGTACATCCCGCAGTTTGAGTGTGAAATCTCATCCACCATGAACGTGGATTTTTTGCACCGTATTTTTCTCTCATTCTCCGGGCAAAAATTCTGCGAGCAGCACGATACTTGGCAATCTCTTCAAAGAAATCAAGATGTGAATTGAAGAAGTAAGATATTCTCGGGGCAAATGCATCAACATCCAGTCCTCTCTCAATACACGCTTCAATGTAAGCAAAGCCATCTGCTAAGGTGTAAGCAAGTTCCTGAACAGCAGTTGAGCCAGCTTCTCGAATATGATATCCACTCACTGAAACAGGATTCCATTGAGGGACTTCGTTAGTGCAGTATTCTATCATATCAGTAATAATCCGCATTGATGGCCGCGGGGGATAAATATATTCTTTCTGTGCGATGTATTCTTTAAGAATATCATTCTGCAACGTGCCACGTAGATCTTTGAAATCAATATTCCGATCACGAGCAACAGCAAGATACATCGCGAAGATCATTGCTGCGGGAGAGTTAATTGTCATTGAAGTAGAAACCTTGTCGAGAGGAATTTTATCAAACAGTATTCCCATATCTTCGATTGACGAAACCGCAACGCCACACATACCAACTTCGCCTTCGCTGATCGCTGCATCTGCATCCCAGCCCATTAATGTCGGAAGATCATAAGCAACTGAAAGACCTGTCTGACCTCGCTTTAGCAAATAATGATATCTTTCATTTGTGTCTTCCGGAGTTCCGAAACCGGCGAATTGTCTCATCGTCCAGATTTTTCCTCTGTAACCATTAGGATGAATTCCTCTTGTGTAAGGATATTCACCGGGAAAACCTATATCATTCAGGAAATTTATATTTTCAATATCATCGGGAGCATAGAGCGGATCAATTTTTTCACCACTCACAGTAGTGAATTTCATTCCGGTGGTTTTCATTGATTTTACTTTTTCGTCAAACTCTGTTCTCTTTTCCAGATATTTTTTATCAAGCATAAATTTTCTTTCTTTTGATTGATATGGAAATTATATTATTACTTAAATTTAAGTTCTGCCGAACCTTCTATCAAACTCATTTAATGATATTTTGATGACAATCGGGCGTCCGTGAGGACAAACGTACGGCATAGATGTAGCAAAAAGCTGATCAATCAATAGCCGCATTGCTCTTTCATCCAGCCTGTCACCAGCTTTGATTGCTGTTTTACAAGAATAAGATTTGGCCAGATTATCCTTTTGCTCAAGATGCTTTTCTCTTTCATTAGTTGAATATTCTTCCAGCAAATCAAAAAGAACCTGTTCTTCTGTTCCTTTTCTTACATCGTCAGGGACACCTTCAATCTTAACTGTTTCTTTAGCTAAAAATTTTAATTGAAAACCAAGACGGGTGAGATAGGGTTCCAGTTCTTTCAACAATTGGGATCTTGCCGGATCAGTTTTAACTTTCTTGGGGAACAGAAGCTGCTGCGAAAATGGAATATCTGTCTCTAATCTGTTCAACGCTTTTTCGTACAGAATTCTTTCATGTGCAACGTGCTGATCGATTATCATCAATCCTGATTTAATCTGTGAAAGAATATATTTAGTATGAAGCTGAATGATGAAGGGAGATTCTTCGGTTTTTTCGAGAGTGGTTGTTTGCTCAGCTTTATCATGGGAAATTTCTTTTTGATCATTCCCGCTGAACAGTTTTGATTCAGCTTTTCCTTCCTTTTTTATAACCACATCATCTGTAATACTGCCGAACAATAAATCAATTTCATCCTCCGAATATCTTTTCACTTCCGGCTGATATCTTTCTCTGCCTGGTCTGTCTGAGAAATCTCCTCGATTGGCGGGCTGAAATTTATTTACAGCTAATTTTTCCTCAGATAAATCCTGCTGACTAAAAACCATTGAAGGAACAAGATCGTGAGAGCCAAGACTCTTCCTTACAACAGAAAGTATAAAATTATAAACATCTTTTTCATCATCAAACTTTGCTTCGAGTTTTGATGGGTGAATATTTACGTCAATCCTTTCAGGATCAATCTCAATAAATAAAATGAAGAATGGATAATCTCCCTTCTCAAGAATATTTTCATAAGCAGAAAAGACAGCATGATTAATATTCTTATTCGTGATATACCTTGAGTTAAGAAAAAGGTACTGCTCGCCTTTTGTTTTTCTTAAGAGACTTGGTTTTCCTATATAACCATAGACACTTATCAGTTCCGTTCTTTCTTCAACTGGAATCAAAGCATCAGGCATATTTTCTCCAAATACATGACCAACCCTCTCCTTCAAGGACTCAGCAGGATAATCAAATACCGGGTCAACACCGTTAAAAAGCTTGAATGAAATTGAGGTGTGACTAAGTGCAATACGATTAAATGTATCAACTATATGTTTGAACTCAGTGGTATCTGTTTTAAGAAATTTTCTTCGTGCCGGAACGTTGAAGAAAAGATTTTTTACAGATACACAGGTTCCTTTTGGGAAGGAGCCTTTATCAACTTTAATATTTCCAGCCTCATCATTTTTAATAACAGTTCCGATTTCCTCGTCCCGGGTTTCACTTCTAATTTCAATTTGGCTGACCGCAGAAATAGAACTTAATGCTTCACCACGAAATCCTAGAGTCTTAATTGCTTCAAGGTCCTCGAATGCTTCAATCTTGCTGGTCGCATACTTTTGAACACAGAGGATAAGATCCTCTTCACTCATACCAATTCCATCATCACAAACTTGTATAAAATTCTTACCTGCACGTTTGATGATTAGTTCAATATTCTTTGCTCCAGCATCGATAGCATTTTCCATCAATTCCTTCACAACCGATTCAGGTCTTTGTACCACTTCTCCTGCAGCTATTTTACTTGCAATACTATCTGGTAATATTTTAATTCTTTTAGCCATCTTTTCTTACATAAATTCTTATTTCAAATTGCTCTCTGTCTTCTGATGATACCAGTTGCCATATATCATTTTTTATTTCGGGAAAATTAACTTCACCCTCAGCTTCAAATTTCATAAAAGATAAAATCATTTCATCAGCGATTAGCATTGACTGCTTGTATATCTGGCCACCACCGATAATGAATGCTTTTTCATATTTCTCTGATTTACAGTAGTCTATCGATTCACCAAGTGAATGACAGATTTTTGTCTCATTAAATTCTGTGATAAAATCTCTATTTCCCGTGACGATAATATTTTTTCTACCCTTCAATGGTTTGCCTAAAGTTTCAAATGTTTTTCTACCCATAATTACAGCTGAACCAAGTGTAGTCTGCTTGAAATGCTGAAATTCTTCCTTAACGTGCCAAGGCATTTCACCACTTGATCTGCCGATGACTCCATTCCTTGCGATCGCTGCTATGATTACAATCTTCAAACAGCAACCTCAAAAGAAATTTTATCGTGATACTGATAATTCAAAAGTTCAAAATCTTCAAACTTCAATTCATCAATTGATTTATTTGCGATCTTTAGTTGCGGTAAAGGAAGAGGTTCTCTTTTTAGCTGCTCTCTTAAACCTTCCAGATGGTCATACTTTTCCGTTTCAGTACCTTTCTCTCCAACGTATATATGAGCATCAACAATAGTATGAGCAAACTGACCGAGTTGTAATCCAACCTGCTGTGCAATTATCTGAGTCAGCAACGAATATGCAGCAAGGTTAAAAGGAATCCCGAGAGCAATATCACCAGATCTTTGAGTAAGATGACAGTTAAGTTTTCCGTCGTTAACATTAAAAACAAAAGTATAGTGGCACGGAGGAAGCTTGCTGGTCGTTGCATTCCCCGGTTCCCAGGCGGAAATTACGAGTCTTCTGCTGTTAGGATTTCTTTTTATTTCATCTATCACATATTGAATCTGATCAACTTCACGGACAACCCATTCACCATTTTTATTTCTCTGAGCGCTTGGAAAATGTCTCCAGTAATATCCGTAGGCTGTCTCGAGAACACCATTTTCATCAGCCCAGGCATCCCAGATCTTTGTGTACTGTCTTAAGTTTCGAATATGATTATCACCCGATAAATACCAAAGAACTTCATGGAGAAGAGATTTCCATTGCATCTTTTTTGTTGTTAAGAGCGGAAAACCCTCATTCAAATCCACTTTATAAAAGGCCCCAAAGTAAGATATTGTATCCACACCGGTACGTGTTTTTTTTCTGACACCGCCTTCCATAACGGTTTGCACCAAATCAAGGTATTGCTTCATTTCTGATATTCTTTAGTTAGAAGTGAGATTGATTTTGATTACAATTTAGCAATTTTTTGCGATGTGATAAAATATCAAAAGTTTAGTTGTTTAACGATATCTTGACAGGCTTTTTTAATACCTTCGTTGTAATTCGTTATTGATTCAAACTCAGATGAGAAATACTTACTTATCTCAATTGGGAAAACAAACTTTGGAAGCTTTGGAATACTCCCGGCGTTTATTTTTCCACAAACCAGAAATACTTGCTCTATATTTGAGTTGAACAAATGCATTAAAACTTTGACTCCCTTCCCAAAACCTGATTGATGGTCATATGCTCCCTCACCTGTAATTAGATATTCTACATTATTCACGTATTTATTGAGACCAAGATTATCTTTAATAAAATCGGATGATTGAAGCAGATTGGTCCTGTAGAAGATTTGTAATGCTGCTGGAATTCCACCTCCTGCACCCGATAAGCTATTAGAAAAAACCATTAAAGCATTGTTTTCAAATAACTTCAACAGATGATTAAAGTTATTTTCGAGAATAGAAATCATTTTATTATCGGCGTTCTTCTGATTCCCAAATATTCTTATTCCCCCCTGCTCACCTAAAAGTGGATTAGTCACATCATTAACAGGTATCAACTCAAATGAAAATTTAATTTGTTCATAATCCATATCCATTACAGTATTATAATTTTCCGGGAGCACAGAAATTTCCCTTCCGGATAAATCCATCAGTTTAAGTCCCAGGACTGACATCATCCCCATTCCCATATCGATTGTAGCAGTCCCACCAATCCCTATATAAACTTTCTCGACTTTAATCTTTGTTCTTTTAATACCTTGTTCAATTTGTAGTAAAAGTTGCCCTAATCCTTTGGACGTTAGCTCTAATGGATTTCTAAAGACCAGAGGAACTACCTTCAAACCAAGAACTTCAGCAGATTCTATATAAAGCTCCCTTCTCTTTTCACAATAAAGCACCGGGCATTCAAACTGAGATTCATTATAGGAAGAAGTAATTGAGTAATTCCTGATTTCCCCTCCAAAATAGAACTTGCAAACATTTAGAAAACCATCGCCTCCATCTGAAATTGGCTTCGTTATAAGTACAGTATCCTTCAGACCGGTTAAATTATCTTTGATTAACTCAGCTATTGTGACTGAATCAGCACATTCCTTGAAGCTGTTGGGTGATATTAAAATTCGTTTTTCCATCAATGAATAAAAATCAATTTAATTATATTTGAGCCAGGTTATGAAAAAGCTACTCAAATTTCTTGCTTCAAAGATAAAATATATTCTTCTTTTTTATGTGTTTATTCAGTTGACGCTGATTCTAACACTCGAAACTAATTATAGGAGCGATGCACTATATTATTTCAAACTTGCTCAGGAGTGTATTGAACAATCGGAGTTCTATCCCGCCAAGCAACACTTATATGAAGATTATATTGTTGCCCCTCTTTATATAAATACTCTCATTATTTTTTTGACAATTTATAACTCTACAATTATTATTAGTTTTTTTAATCTCGCCGTTATTCTTCTACAAATTATGCTTCTTTATAAAATCACGAAGAGAATATTCTCTGAGGATATTGCAAGACTAACAATTCTACTATTCATCCTATACATCAATACTCTTGGCTTATTGCCGCAAAATTATACGGAGCTCTTTTTTCTTCTGTTGATTACATTCTCAACATATTTTTATTTACTACATAAAAACATTTATCTGATAATATCTGGTATCTTTCTTGGTGGAGCTATTGCTGTAAGACCTCTTGGATGGGCCTTATTGCTGGCCTTCATCTCAATACAAATATTTACCAGCATCAAAAACAAAAAAATACTATTCAATTATTTTTATATTTACTCAGGAACCTTGCTCTTCATTATTTTATTCGGAGGTTTTACCTATTCACACTTTGGGAAATTTGAATTCACATCAACGACAGGTCCGATTAATTTGTTGTTAGGTTCTAATGATGACGCAACTGGAGGCTTTAATTCTTTGGTGCTTGAAAACGGTAAAGCAGGTTACATAGAGGACACTGAAGCATTAACATACATTCAGAAGGGTGAGTTTTATCAAAATCGTGCTGTTGACTGGATAATATATAATCCGACTAAATGGCTTTCGCTGGCACCATTAAAATTACTCCATTCATATGGTTGGGATGATATTTCACTTTCTTCTCTGATGGGTTTCGATGAGACAAATTTTCTCAAGGTAATTAGAATTCTATTCTCTGAAGGTGATTCGAGCAAAGCTTTGCCAAACTCAAATCTCGCTGATCAAACTCTATATTTTTCAGTTTTAATTGTTTCACATCTGTATTACTACCTGCTGTTGCTTGCAATTGCTTTTGGGATTTACAATCTCTTCAAGAAAAAACTAAACATGGACTTAAATAGCCTGATTTTACTTTTTGTTGTCTTTGCAACTCTTATGATTATGATTACCGTTGGCTCACCACGTTACAAATATCCGATGATTATTTTACTTCTGCCATTTGCTGCTTCATATATTGATATGAAATTTGGATTAACAAAGCAAAAAAATGTAAATGCCTAGCTCCAACTTCAAACAATATTTTCATCTGGCTTTGGTAGTACTCGTTGCTGTATTACTGAGGTTATATTTTCAAATTGGTTATATTTTTTCAGATGATGCTTACTATTCTTTCCTTAGTTTCACATTCTTAAATGGCAATTTTGCAAATGAATATCTGGGATATCCTGTGTTCCCTTTGAGAATGGCATTTATCGTTTTAACAGCCTCTTCTATGAAAGTATTTGGGATTAATGAATTTGCAACTCTATTCTTCCCGTTTTTGTTTTCACTTCTAAATATTTTATTAGTTTACAAAACTGCTCAACTTTTTAAGGTGAATAATAGAATTGCGGTCTATGCAGCATTATTAATAGCATTCTTCCCTACCGATGTGATATTTGCTACAATAGGTTTTCCGGATCTAATTAATATTTTTTTCATAAATCTTGGTATTTATTTCCTGCTAAAATCCCATAATCAAAAAAAAAGTTATTTGGCATTCATTGGTGGGTTTTCATTTTTTCTATCGATGCAGTTTAAAGAAAATATTTATTACGCTCTGATTCTTTTATTAATCTTACTTTTTTATTCATTACTTAAAAACAAACACTTAAATATCCAGTTACTCATTGGGATATTTTTCATCGGAGCTAATTATTTGGTCGAAGGATTCATTTATCTTCTCTTGCACAATGATTTTTTTTACAGGATCACTATCACAAACATCAATTACAACTACAGCTATTACGACTTTTTCCCAAACACTGCACATAAGTTATCGAATTCAAAAAACTATTTTCGAAATCTGTTTGATCAGATATTTATGATAAACGCTAAATCTATTTTCTTGAGAAGGTTCTATTTATTCCTGCCAATTGTTACTTCAATTCAGACATATATAAATTTTAGGAAAAAAGAGCAATCGCTTCTTAACTTCTGGTTTTGGGGTACGGCTATTTTAATGATTGCCTTCACGACTTCATTCTCCGAATATAAACCGCTTGATCTTGCGAGAAGCTGGTACATATATCCGTTATTAATGCCGATGGTTATATTATCCTCAATCTTTATAAATCGTTTTTCTAAACTCATTAAGACTGGATTGATAATAATCTACATACTTGGAAGTCTTATGATGTGTTTTGAATATCAAAACTTTTTTGACAAAGATAACCTAAACGCACTTAAATTTTTTCTAAGAGAGAATCCTTCTAAGATTATTTACACCGACCATTTTACAAAATACAGTGTTGATTTAATTCACGAGTATAAAGCAGATAATTCGAAAAGAATATTGGAAAACGATTTTGACTTTAACCATATCAGTAGAGGTGAATGGGTTCTCTTTAACAAAAAACATATTGAAGAGCTGCGAATGCAAAAGCATCAGCTACCTGACTTTAATATATTAATTACCAGCCAATTTAAAGAGGTAGTGGCTTTCAATGAATTTATCTTCTATGAGAAATTGCACTGAAATTTATCTCATTATTCCTTGTAACATTTTTGTAAATTTGCCAAACAAGTTTACTAACAAATACTAACCGAATGGAAATCGTAGAATATTCAGAAGTTTGGAAAGATAAATGGGATCAGTTCGTACTGGAATCCAATAACGGTACGATGTTCCATATGCAGAAGTTTTTTGATTATCATAAACCGGGAAAATTCACTTTCAACCATCTCATTATTTTAGACAGAGGAAATATTGCTGCACTTCTTCCTGGTGCACGCATCGGAGATATTTTCGAATCACCAATTGGGGCAAGCTATGGTTCAATAGTTACACAAGATGTGAAGTTTGCAGAAGCGATGGATATCGTTTCTACCTTGTTTGAATATGGAAGGAAAGTTGGTATAAAAGAATTTGTTTTAACTTCTGCTCCAAGAGTTTATGAACGACACCAGAATGAAAATCTTGATTTCGCAATGCTCTGGCAGGGATTCAATTACGATCTGCATTACATTTCAAGTGCAATTAAGCTTGAACCCAATGAAGATATAATTTCGAGGTTTCAGCAGACGGTGAGAAGAAACGTCCGGAAGACTTTGAAGGATCCAGATGTACGGGTTGAAATAAATGACCGGTATGATGAATTCTACCCAATACTTGTCGAGAATAAAGCTCGGCATGATGTCAAACCAACTCATTCGCTCGAAGATTTAATTAAGCTGACTCAACTCCTTCCAGAAAATCTGGTTCTTTTTATGGTTTATTATAAAGATAAACCAATTGCCGGTTCATCAGTGTTTATTGCTAACGAAACTGTTACACTCTGTTTTTATAATATGCTTCTTTATGAATATGAACATCTTAAACCAATTCATCGTGTTATGTATGAAGTTGTGAAGTGGTCGACTGAAAAAGGTTTCAAGTATGTTGATATCGGAGTTTCTCAGGATACAAAAGCTGCAAACCCGATGACACCGAGTATGAACCTGATTGACTTCAAAGAAAAGTTTGATGCAAAGACAGTAATGCGAAACACACTTCGTAAGAAATTATAACTCGTGCTGAGCTGAATCTATGAGCTCGAAAAAGAAAGTCCTTATAACATTTCTCGGTAACATCAATTACGATACCCGATGTAAAAATTTATACGATACTCTTTCGGCCAACAACTTTGAAGTGGAGTTCATCGGTTTTGATTGGATGACTGAAGGTTTCACTGAAACTAGTGGAGAGATATCCATCATCAAATTAAAAAAAGGATTTCTTTCTCTTTCCTTTTATCTCAAATTCATTTGGCATATTAAATTAAAATTATTCGCCACGAAGGCGTCAATAATTTTTGCTGAAGATATTTACACGCTTCCTTTTGCTATAATCTTTGGTAAGTTGAAACGAGCAAAGATATATTACGATTCACGTGAGCTCTTTGGCCATCTTGCAGGATTAAAAGATAAAAAATTTAAACAGGCATTTTGGAAATTGACGGAAAAGATTTTTATCAAGAAAGCTGATTATGTTATGGTTACGGGACCTATGGATGGGGAATTTCTAGTAAAAGAATATGGGTTAACAAACCTGATCCTTTTACGGAATTTGCCGCGATATTATAAACCAGAATTCAAGCTTGAACTTCATTCACATTTGCAAATTGATAAAAGTAAAAAAATAATTCTCTACCAGGGAGTCCTGCTCAAGGGCAGAGGGATTGAAAAAGTTTTTTCTGTTTTGGATGAACTACCGAACCACGTTTTTGTAATTGCAGGCGATGGTGAATACGAGGAGCATTATCGAAAACTTGCTGATGATATGAATATTTCTGACAAAGTATTCTTTCTCGGAAAATTAACTCAAGAAGATTTGCCAAAAATCACCTCATCTGTTGATATCGGAGTTTCGTTGATTGAAAACCTCAGTGTGAGTTATTATTATGCTTTACCAAACAAACTATTCGAATACATTATGGCTGAAGTTCCGGTCATTACGAGTAATCTTCCGCAGATGAAAGAAATAGTCGATAAATATGATGTTGGATTTGCAGTTAATATTGATAATAAAGATGAATTGATCTCGGCAGTAAAAGCGTTATCGGAAGACAACGATTTGTACGAAAGCAAAAAGCAAAACTGCCACATCGCTTCACAGGAATTGAACTGGGAAAAGGAAGTGACAAATCTTTTGCAAACGTTGAAGCAATAATCTACGTTTATCATTCTAAATAGATTTCAGAATCTTATTCGAAGACCCTGAAATGAATTCAGGGTAAATGTTTCTTCTTTTTATAAATGCAGATTATATGTACCGGCTTGTTGAAAATAAAATTGGCAAACTTGTCTTTCATTTTCCACATCCAGAAGGGAAAGAACTGAAGGATAACATAGGATCTTAGAAAAAGCAGAATTTTGTTACCGAAAGTTTCATACTTAAAGCTCTCCAGATCATTCCCCGAATAAAGACTCTCAAGTTTCATTTCATCGAAGGAATGAATGTGTGCGTTGGCAGGTGTTTTTTGATTGCAGTGAATGCAGAGATAATAAATCAGCTTTTCTTTGTAGGGAGTCGTGATGATTAACCTTCCTCCCTTTTTCACAACGCGAAACAACTCCTTTATAAATCCTGCAGGATCAAAAACGTGTTCGATTATTTCTGATGCAATTACACAATCGAATGCGTTATCGTTAAATGGAAGATGAAATGAATCTGCAGTAATACAAAAGTGCTTTTCGTTAGGAAAAAGTTTTTTAACGATAGCAGGATTTGTTACAGAAATATCGAGTGAATAAACCTGTTTCCCTTTCGAAAGGAATTCTTTTGCAACCCATCCGTTGCCGCAGCCCACATCTAAAATGGAATTGACAATTTTCGGCACTTTTGAGATGATGTATTCTCTTACTCTTAGTTCGTCGTGAGCAGTTTCACCTTTCCGCTGCTCGAAGTAATCAAACTCGACTGCGTCTTTTTTGTAGTGGTCTATGTAATTGAAATTGCTCAAATCCCAAATCCTGCTAAAAATTATGGTCAAAGATATTAAAAAAGAGCGATGCTTAATATTCTAATTGATTTTATTGAAGTAATTTATTACGTTTGAAGTAACAAAACAGGGATTGATAGTTATGAAAGCCATAAAATATTTTACCTGTATTCTTCTCTTCACCCTCACTTCAAGAATTTATTCTCAAATTCCTGATACTATCTGGACTAAAACTTTCGGTGGAGTTCTTTCTGATCTAGGAGTCTCTGTCAAGCAAACCAACGACGGTGGTTTTATTGTTGCTGCTACAACAAGTTCTTTCGGTGCTGGTGGACAAGATATTTACTTAATCAAGTCTGATGAAAATGGCGACACACTTTGGACAAAAACGTTTGGTGGAGCTGGAAATGACAGAGCAGCAAACGTAGACCAAACCAATGATAACGGTTATGCAATATTTGGAACAACTAACTCTTACGGAAATGGCGGCGATGATTTCCTTCTTTGGAAGACAGATTCTTTGGGAAATACTGAGTGGTTTAAGACTTATGGAGGAATCACTAATGAGAAAGCAAATGAAGGACAACAATTAAGTGAAGGAACCTATATTATTGTCGGGGATTCTGTTGGTCAAAATACTTATGCCTGGATAATTAAAACTGACGAGAACGGCAATTTCATTTGGGGAAGAACAATTGGTACGCCTACTTCTGGTTATCAATTTTCCGGGCGATCAGTTCAACAAACTAATGATGGTGGATTTGCAATGAGTGGATTGCACGTTCGTCCTATTTTCCCCGGAAGTTCAGTATTAGAGTACTGTTTTTATAAAATTTCATCAACAGGGAATTTAATGTTTTATAGAACCTATGGTTCATATTTAGGTGTATGGAGTGTAATTATTAGAAAACTTTCTGATGGCAACTTTATATTGGGCGGTTCTGTCCGCGATATTTATGGAGGTGATCCGGAGAAACCTTGGATTTTAAAAATAGATCAATATGGTAACATCATATGGGATAAAGTAATATCAATTTCACAAAATCCCGCCATCGTGACATCAATCGATCCAACAAATGATAATGGTTTTGCTTTCACAGTGTATGCTGCAATGGGCCAGAATATTTCACTTTTTAAATGTGATGAGAATGGTAATCTTAACTGGGAAAAAATTATAGGTGGAAGTGGCGTAGATGACGCTTATTCTATTCAGCCCACCGATGATAGTGGTTATATTGTAACTGGGCGAACTAATTCCTTCGGTGCTGGCGATTTCGATGTATGGCTTTTAAAATTTAAATACAATCCACCTCCCGAAATTACAGTCACCATCCCAAACGGGGGCGAGCATTGGATGATGTGGGATACCGTTCAGGTTGAGTGGACAGCCACTGGAGTTGACAGTGTAAAAATAGAACTGAGCCTTTCTGACGGAATTGATTGGATGACCGTTGCTGAATCAGTATTAAATACAGGAACATTTGATTGGTTTGTTCAAACTCCATTTACCTCCTGGTATTGTCTTATGAAAATAAGTGATGCAGGTGATAGTACAATCTTTGACATAAGTGACACAACTTTTACAATTGATATGTTTCCTTCCGTTGAAGATTCATCGGGTTTATTCCCTGACAAGTTCGCACTTATGCAAAACTACCCCAACCCGTTTAACCCAGTAACCAGTATTCAGTATGCAGTAAACAGTAGGCAATTTGTTATGTTAAAAGTTTATGATGTTTTGGGAAATGAAATTGCTACACTCGTGAATGAAGAAAAGCAACCCGGGATTTACCAAGTTGAGTTTTCACCAGAATCCAGTATCAAGTATCCAGCATCTGGAATCTATTTCTACCAGCTAAAAGCCGGTGGTTTTATCGAAACTAAAAAAATGGTGTTTATGAAATGAAATCATTAAAATATTCAGCTTATGTTGTTCTCTTCTTGCTCCAACCAATATTAGCCCAAAATTTTTGGCAGCAGACTAATGGGCCTTCTAGTGACGAGGCTATTTATTTATACGATATTGTTGCAGATAATAATAATCAAATATTTGCCGGAGTACGCAATAAAGGAATGTTTATTTCGACAAATGATGGTAACAACTGGTCTGCAATTAATAACGGTTTACCTGCTTATAGTAGTCCACGAATTGCGATTGGACAAAATTATATCTTCACAGCTATCTCGAATGAAGGCATTTATCGTTCATCTAATAATGGTGCTTATTGGACACAGATTAATAATGGACTTACAAACTTAAATCTAATCACAATCGAAGTAAATCAAGCCGGAGATATCTTTGTTGGCACAGCTGGAGCTGGAGTATTCCGCTCAACAAATAACGGAGATAACTGGCAGCAAATAAATGATGGAATATGGAATCCTAGCAGTAAAATTATTCAGTCAATACTTATGCACTGGAATGGAGATATTTTTCTTGGTACAAACTCTGGTATATACCGATCAACGAACAATGGCAGCAACTGGATTTACCATTATTTGGAATCTGTTATGTTTGCTGATTTAATTGATCTCCCATCAGGTTACATTATAGCCGCTTCTTCGCATGCTGGAAGCTCGGCAATATATGTATCAATGGATGAAGGAATAAGTTGGACAGAAATTTGGTCCGGTAGTATTGGTTTTTCTGAAATAGTTGTCAGTGATTTGACGAATTTTCTATATGCCGCAACTTATAATGACGGAGTTTACTATTCTACGACCTGGGGAAATAATTGGAATAAGCTTAGTAATGGTATAACCAATGATTGGGTAAAATCTATCGAAGTTACCTCGCAAGAGACACTTTTAGCAGGTACGTGGGGAGACGGAACATTTAAATCAACAAATAATGGAATTTCCTGGACGCAAGTGAATAGCGGATATAATTATCCTCAAATTCTTAGACTCGCAATTAATACTAATGATGATATTTTCTGCGGCACCGACGAAGGAATATTTAGATCTACTGATGATGGTATTACTTGGGACCAAACTAGTTACGGATTGCCAAGCCAAGATATTCAAGCCTTAGCGATAAATTCCAGCAATCATATTTTCGCGGGTTTGTTTGCTTATAACGTATGGAGATCAACTAACAACGGAATTAGCTGGAATGGTATTGGTCCTGGATTGTATGCTATGACTGTTATAGCGATGGCTATAAATACAAATAATCACATCTATATAGGTACCTATGACAGTGGAATTTTTAGATCCACAAACAATGGGAATGGTTGGCTGCAAATCAACAACGGATTGACAACGAATTACGTAAGGTGTTTAGCAACTAAATTTGATCAAACGATATTTGCCGGAACTCAGATCGGTATATTCAGATCCACAAATAGTGGCGCATTATGGGAACTTGCTAACTCAGGTTTAACTTTTACTAACATCAGATGCCTGGCTGTTAATCAGATTGGAGATATATTTGCTGGTACTTCAGGAGGAGGTATTTTTAGATCTACTAACGATGGCGATGGTTGGGAGGAGATTAATAATGGATTAAGTGCTACTCAAATCAAGTCGATTGTAATTAATTCAAATGGAGATCTGTATGCTGGTTCAGCACAATTTGGTGTATTCAAATCAACGAATAATGGAGACAGTTGGTCAGAGATCAATAGTGGATTGCTGGAACTGGATATTTACTCCCTAGCACTTAATTCTGAAGAATATCTTTATGCAGGGACTTTGACAAGAGGCGTATTTAACAGTACTTATTCTACACTCACAGACATTAATGATGACTTAATCTTCAGCTCGACTTTTCATCTCTCCCAGAACTACCCTAACCCTTTTAATCCCGTAACTAATATCGGATTTACGATTTCGGATTTCGGATTTGTGAGTTTAAAGATTTACGATGTTTTAGGTAACGAAATCGCTAAAATAGTTAACGAAGAAAAACAACCCGGCACTTATGAAGTTGAATTCGATGCGCAGAGTCATTCCGGCTTGTCCGGAATCAGGGATTTACCCAGCGGAATATATTTTTATCAACTCAAAATAAGAGGTCCTGAAATAAATTCAGGACAAGGATTTATCGAAACTAAAAAAATGGTGTTAATAAAATGAGAACTTTAATATTCATCACAAGTATTGCTTTACTCTTAATCCAAAATATATCAGCACAAAATTTTTGGCAGCAGACAAATGGACCTTATGGCGGTACAGTCCTCACTATTAACACTACCTCAAATAATATTCTACTTTCGGGAACTAGCAATGGAGTATTTTGTAGCGAAGATTTGGGACAAAATTGGTATATGTGTTTTGAAAATCTAAAGTATAAAACGATTTCATCTCTAGAAATGTTTAACAATGATTTTTTCCTAATACTTGATTATGATGCTTTGGTAAGAAATTCAAATTCTCAGCTAGATACACTTTATTTTAACATTGAAGATAGACCTAATGTGATAACCATAAAAAATGATGGGAAGATTTTTTTGGGCACCGATTTTAATATTTATTTATCTTCAGACCAGGGTAAAAATTGGGTAAGCATTGAGGATTCGATGCTGCAGGTTAATTTTTCAAAAAATATAATCATCAAGAATGATTCGATAATTTTTTATGCTGCAGGCAACGACATTAGCAGGTCTTTGGACGATGGTCAAACCTGGACATTGTTAAATCAATCTTTTAGAAATGCACCCATATCAACACTTCACCTTGATACAGATGGATACCTTTATGCGGCAACAGATAACAACAAAATATTTAAATCTACTGATGATGGAAATACGTGGGAAAATATCGACAATAATTATTTTTATGTCCAAATGACTTCATTAACTAAAGAATCGAATAATATTTACCTTGGCACGAATCAAGGAATTTACAAAACCACAAATAATGGAATAACTTGGTTACCATTTTCAAATGGATTGATCAATAAATATATCTCTTATCTTAAGATTGTTGAAGGAAAAGTTATTGCTGGTACTTTTGGAGGTGGATTATATATTTTGAATTCGAGTAATGATCAATGGGAAAGTAAAGTAAATGGTTTAGATGCCAATAGAATTATAGATTTTACTTTCGACTCAGAAAACAATGTTTTAACAGCAACTGATGGATTTGGTATTCATAGAGCTTTAAAAAATGATCCTTCAAACTGGGAGATGATAGTCACTGGACTAGTTGATCCGACAATTTCTTCACTCGCGATTTCCAAAAACCCAAATACCTATGATCATATTTACACTAGTACTTACTTTGGAACAAATAAAACCACGAACTTAGGAACGATTTGGACAAACCTTAACTCTCCATGTTATAGCGGAATTTATTCGATATGTGTAAACGATAGTGGTTATGTATTTATTTACTCATACTGTGGAGTTTTTAGGACAACTAATGATGGAGTATCATGGGATTTAATGAACTCAAATAACTGGGGAGGGTATATTTATTGCTTAGCATCTAGTCCAAATCAAAATAACGTTTACTTAAGCTCTGAACTGTTTTTTTATAGAACCACTAACAATGGTAACACCTGGACACAACTTGGAATGTCTGGAGGCAGGGCATTTCGAATTAAGATAAATAGCGAAGGACATATCTATTTATTGAATTTTTTTGGCCAGATATTTAGATCAACAAACTCTGGTAGTTCATTTCAAAGTATAAATAATGGTTTACCAGCTGAATACGATTTTATGCGAGACTTAGCATTTAACTCAGCAGATCACATTTATTTAGCAACAAGAGATGGATTATACTTTTCTAATAATGAAGGAAGCTCTTGGCAACTAATCGACGAAAGTTTGACTTCAAAATTCATTTATGTTCTAGACTTTAATAATGAGGATAGGTTATATGCGGGTTTAATAAGTGGAGGGGTTTATAGATCGTCAGAATTATTAACCGACGTAAAAGAAATAAAATCTACAGTCGAAAACTTTACTCTCTCCCAAAACTACCC
>DATIJX010000117.1:0-1988 GCA_035478175.1 Ignavibacteriaceae bacterium | reverse complement strand
ATTACAATTCGTGAATATGTTCCATCACCTGCAGTCAAATCACCGCCATTTACACCATCATCAAACAGAGCAATTGGATTTTGTGAGGAAGGATTACCATTTGGTAAATAAGAATCAAACCAAACAAAAAGTACATCATTCAAACCGTTTGGATCAGTAACATCTAATGTCAACTGAATGAAGGTAGTATCATTCCCGATTGTAACTGATGAAGGAGCAACAAGATTCGATATGAACGGAGGGAGGTTATCCTGTCCATTCTTAAAATAAAATGTTCCAAGAGCAACCTGCTTTATACTGCCTTCAAATCCCTCAGCAAAAAATCTGACAGTATAATTACCAATGGGATTTTCTCGCTTAAGAATAAACTGATTTTCATAAAGATCATCAATTATTTTGTACATTTCCACAGGGACTGTATTCAATTTTGAATTATCGGAAGCATACACATCAAAATAAGCTTTGTAAACCTGGCTTGGCGGGGTAAAGATTAGTCTGAGATTAAGCAGTGAATCTCCCGGAACTTTCATATCAACAGTATCCTTTATTCCGGCAATTGTACTCACCTGGTAATTATCTGTTCCTGAATCGATAAGATCATCGAAAGTTTTTTCACATCCCCAGATCAGAAGTGGAATCAGTAAGAAATAGGCTTTTCTCATAGCTGAATAATATTTTGAAGCAAGCAATATCACAAGGTAAAAATTAAGATATTTTTAGAATTATTGAGGCAATGTAAGCATAATAGGCATCGGAGAAAAAGAAATTATGAATATAAAAAAAGCAAAATAACCAACTAGCTTTCTACGGGGATCAAGCTCTGTTGCATCTAAAACCGGAGGATGTTTAAGCTTTATAACAAAGTAAAGAATTAAAGACCAGAACAACCAGCCTGACCAGCCTATTCCATAATTTATTTCAAGCAATGAATCAACTAATCCGATAATTCCAAAGATGAACATAACTACAAAACATATTACCGAAATTTTATAATGATCTTTTTCTCCAAACATTGCGTAAGAGATATGCCCGCCATCAAGCTGCCCGACGGGAATCATATTCATTGAAGTAATAAATAATCCAAACCACCCAACGCATAAATATGGATAATGATAAATCTCGCTCATTGGTGGGAAGAATTGTCCCGGCTGAACAAATACTTCTCGTAAAAAAGAAAAAAGCATTGAATCACCAAAGATTAATGCGTAACCTTCCTTTCCATAAGTTGGCTCGAGATAATCAGGATGAATATTAATCAAGTAGTCTATTCCGGGAACATTTAAGAATCCGTAAATCAAAATGACAATAGTAACAATAAAGCCTGCAATCGGTCCGGCAACTCCGATATCAAACATTGCTTTCTTAGAATGAATTCGTGTGCGTGTTCTGATAACCGCACCCATCGTTCCAAAATTTATAAATAATGGGATTGGAGGAAATGGTATATAAAAAGGTAATGATGCTTTTACTTTATGATATAATGCCGCAAAGTAATGCCCAAACTCGTGAAAGGTTATGATGAGTAAAATTGAAATTGAATAAGGCAGACCAGTTAATAGTTCACTCAATTCGTAAGGACCACCTGATGCAGAAGCCCACTGCACTCCGGCAATAGTTGTAGTAATAAAAGTGATTATGAATAATCCTAAATGAAGCAAAGGTCTTTCTTTTTTTTGCTTTACTTCTGGAGTTGAGTATGAAGAAAAGTAATTTTCTCCGTAAGGATCAGGCATAATTAAATATCAAGGTTAATTCCAATTGTTGCGTAACTTTCATTTAAATCATAGAATTCTCCGTGCACACTTTTACCGGAAAAGTATGAGGCTAAAATACTGAATCCTCTTGATTCTGGTTGACCAAATTTTACTCCCGCTGAAACTATGTTGTTACCGGAATATTCATCAATTCCAGTTAATTTGAAATCATAAGCAATGAAAGGTGTGAAGAAGGAAGTTTGAATCTGGGTAACATAATAATCAAAACCAGCC
>DATIJX010000116.1:0-6368 GCA_035478175.1 Ignavibacteriaceae bacterium | reverse complement strand
TTCTCCCTGCTCAACTTCAAATGAAATATTTTTCAAAATGTCGAATTGTTTCTTCGCTTCATCTTTTACAATTACTGAGTAAGAAATATTTTCAACTTTAAGCAGAGGCATTGCTCATCTCTTTAAATGAGTTTATGAAATTATTTACTCTCTCATCGGGTGATTCCAGTAGTTCATTGGAAGTAAAAAATTTAGTCAGTCTTCCTTCTGAGAGATACGCAATGTAATCCGATGATTTAATAGCGAAGTTAATATCCTGCGTAACGATCAAGACTGATTTATCATTGTCTCTAACGAAGTTCTTCATCTTCAAGAGAATAAGATTCATCACTGCATAATCAACACCGGAAGTCGGTTCATCGAGAATAAGCAAATCAGGATTTGCAAGAAGAGCTAAAACAATTAATAGTCTTTGAGCCATACCACCGCTTAATTCATATGAATGAAGACCGGATAATTTTTTATATGTTGGCAATAAAAAGAAAAGTAACAGTTCTTCAATTTTAAGCGGGCTTATATTTGAAAGATCAAAATAGTACTTAATTTTTTTCAGAGGATCGAAACTATTGGCTGCATCCTGAAAAACGTAACGAATGTGCTTCTTCCTGATCTCCCGAAGTTTTTCTTGGGATGAATTCAACAAGTCGATATCATCAAACTGAACTTTGCCATTGACTTCATACATATCAGGCGGAAGCAGTGAGGTGATAGATTTGATAAGTGTTGATTTCCCGGAACCGTTCTTCCCAAGAATTGTATAAACTTTACCCTTATCAACATCAAACTTGATGTCTTTAAGAATTGTTCGTCTTTTTTCCTCATCAAGAATTGAAACTGAATTTATGTCTACACTAAGCATCAGTAAAAATGTTGTTTTTCTTTTACTCAACAAAATAATAAATTGGCGTGAGAAATTACTATTTCTAATACAAATCTGTTGAATGAACATTAAAACATTAAATCTTTTTCTCCTTTCTTTCCTTTTTCTGCTGATCATTTCCTGTGATTCAAAAAAATCTGTAAGTGAAAACCGAATTGTTATCGGAATTGCGGCAGATGTTCAATCTTTCAACTCGCTGTTTGCATTCAGTTATGAGGAAAGTGCAATTGCCGAATTACTCTATCCCAGCTTGTTAGATTTCAGATGGAATGACAAAAAAGGTGAACTTGAGCCATATCCGATGATTGCAAAAAGCTGGCAATGGGCTGAAGATTCTTTATCCATCAGATTTTTGATTAGGGATGATATACTTTGGTCGGATGGAAATAAACTAACTGCTTCCGATGTGGTTTTTTCTTACGATGTATTTTCTGATCCGGATGTCCAAAGCAGATTGTATGGAATATTCAATCAGCTTTTCACTGAATCGGATGGGCATATTGATATTGAAAAAACTTTTAATGTCATCTCACCGTATGAATTTGAAATGCATTTCCCTGAAAGCTCAGTCCCGGATTTGGTTAAGATTGTTGTGCCGGTAATACCGGAACACATATTTAAAGATATCAGCAGAGACCAATTAGCAAATCACGAAAGTAATTTTAATCCTGTTTCGAGTGGAGCGTTTAAGTTTAAAAAGTGGAATAAAAATCAAACAATAATCTTAGAGGCAGATAGCAATTCATTTCTCTTTACTTATGGCCAGACGGCTGAACTTGTTTTTAAAATTGTTCCGGACTACACTTCAAGAATTCTACAGCTTAAAAAAGGAGATATTGATTTACTGGAATTGGTAAAAGTAGAAGATGTGGAGGAACTTAAAGCAGAAAAAAGTCTAACAGTAGTTAGTTCGATAGGAAGAGAATATGATTACGTTGGCTGGAATAATGTTGATCCGAATGAACCTTCAAAGCCGCATAAACTATTTGAAAACAGTAATGTACGTAAAGCACTATCGATGGTAATCAACAGAAAAGAAATACTTGAAGAGTATTTATCAGGGCAGGGAGACCTTGCTGCATCTCCTGTTTCTCCTATTTTCAAATCAGCTTTTAATGAAAAAGTTTTGCCGTATGAATTCATTCCGGATGAAGCAAGGAAGCTTTTATTTCGTGAGGGTTGGAAGGATGAAGACAGAAATGGAATTCTTGAAAAGGGAAAAACTGAATTCAAGTTTACAATGTATTATCCTGTTGGAAATCCTTTGCGTGAGTATGCTTCTGTTGTAATTAAAAATAATTTGAAGTCAATCGGGATAGAGGTAACAACAGAAAAAATGGAGCTCGGTGCATTCATCAATAATCTTTACGAAAGAAAACTAGATTCGTGGATGGCTGGTTTTGGTGTAGTAATTCCTCTTGATCTTAAACCTTATTGGTATTCCGATCCAAATATTGGCTTTCTGAATTTCTCGGGTTATATCAATCCAGATATTGATAATATTCTTGATAAACTGGAATCTAGAATAAGCCTTGAAGAAAAAAATAAATTAATAAAAGAGTTCCAGGAAATTATTCACAAAGATGAGCCGGTTACTTTTCTTTACTGGACTCCTAACATTATTGTTTACAACACTCGAATAAAAAATCTGAAAATAACTCCACACGGAGTTTTAGTCCATTGCTGGGAATGGACTATTAATTAACATAGCAATATGAAATCAGAAATTGTAAAGACACTACTCACCCGTATTTTATCTTCACTGCTGACACTCTTTCTTCTTGTAAGCTTTCTATTTATAATTATAAGACTTTCTCCCGGAGATCCAACCGACAAATACATATCTGCAAAACTTGGCAGCGAACTTTCGGAAAGAATCGCAGAAAAGTTTTCACTTAATCAACCAGTGACCGATCAATATCTTTCGTTTGTTGCAAATGCTTTTAGTGGAGATATGGGTGTGTCCTACAATTACAGGCTTCCTGTTTTTGAAGTGATCTGGGAATACTTTTCATTTACACTTGTATTTGCATCAATCAGCTTTATTCTTCAGATGTATCTGAGTATCTGGCTTGCTCTTTGGGTAATAAAAAAACGAAAAAAGTGGTTGGACAAATTTGTAACTAACTCCTCACTATTCATTTACTCTATTCCTGCGTTTGTCCTTGGTGTAGCTTTAATCTATATCTTTTCAGTGAATCTAAATTTATTTCCAATCTCAGGTATGAAGTCACTGGATTACGATGATTTGTCTTTCTTCTCTCAGGTTTTAAACAAAATACATCACCTGGTTTTGCCTTTGATAACTCTAACAGCTGCGGGTGTTGCTTTATTTTATAAATACATTAAAGAAAGTATGGATGATGTACTTAATCAGACTTTTATAATTAATCTTAGATCGTCTGGAGTGAATGAAAATATTATTCTTCGAAAGCATGTAATCCCGAATGCATTAAGACCATTAATATCTGTTGCCGGAGTTGAGCTTGGAATACTTTTAGGCGGAGCGTTGATTACTGAAGTAATATTTAGCCTTCCCGGCATGGGCAGATTGACAGTTGATTCTATCTTTTCACGCGATTATCCATTAGTTATTGGTTGTGTATTTACTGCAGGTGCTGTAATGATTCTGGCAAACTTTTTAGCTGATATTATTAAACTGAAAATTGATAAAAGATTGGTTAAAGGAATTCTCAATTGAAATCCGGATTAAAAATAATTCATTGGATCTATTTTCTTTGGTTTTTGATTGCTTCACTGCGATTTCAGTTGGCAGGTGATTATTTGTCTCTGATTGTAAGCTATTGCGGTCTGCTTGTGACTGATTTACCATCAGCAATTACAATGCTAAGCGGTAGTTTAATTGATGCATTTCTTTCCATGATAATTTTTCTTTTAACGATCCCATTAACTATAATTTTCAAAAAAAGATTGCAGTTTCTTTACAGCAAACTTAATTTCTCTTTTGCCTTTTTGATCTTGCTTGTTTCTGTTTTCTTATTTGCACCGATTATTTCAAATGAGAATCCTGAATTCTCAAAAAATCTATCTGTAACAAAATTGCTCCCACCTTTCAGTTCTGTAAAACAGTTTGAGTTAAAATCAGATATAGACAATAATTTATCAGATGCAGAATATTTCAGAAAGGAATCAGAAGAAGTAATCAAACCATCATTTAATGATAACATTATTCTTGCAGATAGTTTCAGGTTATCAGATAAAGTTATCTATTATCAAAAAAATGAAGCTTATGAAATTGAAAAAGAATCGTTGATTAGTCAAACCGGAGTTCCTGTGATCGAAGCAAAATTTTATTTACTTGGCACCGATGAATTTGGAAGAGATTTATTTGCCCGATTAATTCATGGAACTCGTATCTCAATAACTGTTGGTTTAGGAGCGGTTGTTCTATCATTTATTATAGGCATTATTTTAGGATTCATCGCAGGTTATCGTGGTGGATTACTTGACGTATTGCTTAATCGCTTCACAGAAATCTTCTTAGCATTCCCTGTAATTTATCTTATCGTTTTAATTTTAGCTTTGTTCGGTAGTTCGCTTCTGTCTGTAATTGTAGTTTTAGGAATTTCCGGCTGGATGAGCTTGTTTAAAATCGTGAAGAGTGAAGTTCTATCCATTAAACAAAAAGATTTCTTTTCAACGGCTGAACTTGTTGGTTTGAGTAAGATTCAATTACTATCAAGAGAAATATTGCCAGTGATTATAGCACCGGTATTGGTGAACATGGTATTTTTATTTAGTAATGTAGTTCTTGCCGAAGCTGCTTTGAGTTATCTTGGTCTTGGAACCGGCAGTTCATATCCTTCCTGGGGTTCAATGATTAGTTCCGGACAGGAATATATTACTAAAGCATGGTGGCTGATTGCGTTTCCGGGATTAGGTTTGATATTAACTTTATATACTTTTAACTCCTCAGGAAGAATGCTCGGTAAAGTTTTAAACCCGAGACTAAAAAAATGATAAACACTCGCTACGAAATAATAAAAAAACTCGGTGAAGGAAGAAGTTCGGTTTATTGTTGCCGGGATATTGAATTTCCTGAAAAGGAATATGCGATAAAAATTCTTCCGCCTGTTAAAGATAATCACGAACAGGAAGTTTTTATAAAAGAGTTTTTTACACTGCAAAGACTTGAGCACCCGGGTATTATCGAAGCCTTTGAGTTCGGTACTATATTTCACACAAATGGAGAAAAAGGAATTGAAACCGGCTCAACTTTCATAACTATGGAGTACTTTGAAGGGGAAGAACTTCTGTCAGTTAAAAAAAATTTCAATGAAAAAAACCTTAAAGAAATTGTAAAGCAAATTTGTGCAGTGCTTTATTACCTTCATCAATCCAAATATATTTATTATGATCTGAAACCCGAAAACATTCTTGTTTCATTCAAAGATGAAAATCCACGAATTAAGCTTATTGATCTTGGGCTTGCTGAGTATTCTCCTTCACCTTCTGATTATGAAATAAAAGGAACAGCGTATTACATCGCTCCTGAGCTGTTAAAAAAAGAAAGCCACAATCATTCGGTTGATTTTTATTCACTTGGAATTATACTATATCAGATTATCTACAAGCGATTTCCATTTAATGCCAAAAGTGAATTAGACATTTACAAGTCTTCAATTGAAAGTGCTTTTGATTTTCAGTCTTCCGATAGTTTTTCACAAGAGTTCATCAATATTGTTGAGAAATTATTAGAAAAAGATGTTGAAAAAAGATATAAGTCATCATTAGCAATAATAAAGGATTTAGGCTTTTCACTGGATGTTTCTATAACTAAAGAATTTTTACCCGCAAAGGTTTATTCTAGTCGTGATGATGTCATAAATATTATTACGAAATATTTTGCTGATAAAAGCAGCAGTGAAGTATTTTCAATTAGAGGTTTTGACGGTGTTGGAAAAACTTCATTACTTCAAAAAGTGCAAGAACTTTATCAAGATGCAGTTTTAATTTCTGATGTTAAAGGAAAATCTGCTGAAGAATTAATTAGTTACTTACTCAGACAAATTATTTTTTCAAATACTGTTTACCCGAATCTTTCAGAGGAAGAAAAGATCACTCTCTTAAACTTGCTGAGAAAAAGCGAGAAAGCAATAATTGATGAACTTCGCACGACTATTGCTTTACTAACCTCAAAAAATAAATTCATTCTGCTTATTGATGATTTTAATTTGTATGATCCTCTTGCAAGTGATTTTCTTGTAGAAATTATTCCATTGCTGCAGGTGAATAATATTAAAGTGATTATTGCTGAAA
Source organism: Ignavibacteriaceae bacterium (assembly GCA_035478175.1). Classification (GTDB taxonomy): domain Bacteria; phylum Bacteroidota; class Ignavibacteria; order Ignavibacteriales; family Ignavibacteriaceae; genus IGN2. The sequence goes on along the minus strand of DATIJX010000116.1, from coordinate 208 downwards.
CTTCCGGACATAGCTTCCTGTCTTCAAGAATTAATAATATAAAAAATATTAATTTGGGAGCTTTTACCAAAGAAGAAATGATACTTTTTCTAAAGGAGAGTTATAGCTCAGATTTTCCCAAAGATGATATTAAAAAATTAATTACTGCTAATGCCGATTTGATTCCCGGGAATATTAAGTCTTTTATCAAGGATTTAATTCTTTTCGG
>DATIJX010000115.1:0-4688 GCA_035478175.1 Ignavibacteriaceae bacterium | reverse complement strand
TATCGTTTCGCCGGTGTAAACACGGCTTCGCTATCGTTTCGCCGGTGTAAACTGAAGACGGTTATGGGTAGGTTGGTTTTTGGTTTTGGTTATTTAGTTTTTGGTTCCTGTTAACAGCAACGAGAAACTGTTTAAATAATTTTGCGACTAGGCTGTATTGTTGATTAATTTAGATTTAAAGCCTAATTTTAGAGTAAATAAGAATAGAAGGATTTAGTATGCAAACTGTTCCCAAGGGAAGTGATTCCAAAACTTTTATAAATGATTTTCTTGAGTCAGTATCTAAACTATCGCTGGATGATCAGTTAATGATTTCGCAGATAATACACAATAGGGTTATTGAGGCAAAGAGAAAAGAATTTGCAGATTCAGTTAAGGAAAGTAAAGAAGAATATTTTGCTGGTAAAACAGGAAGAGGATCGGCAGAAGATTTCCTCAAAGAGATTGAAAACGAATAATGGTTCTGAACTGGTCGTCCTCCTATAAAAGAGCTTTTAAGAAAACTACAAAGAGTACACCTGATCTAAGGGAAAAAATTATTGCAGCGATGAATCTCCTTGAGCAGGATCCATTTCATCCAAAACTAAAATCACATAAACTTCAAGGGATATTAGAAGATAATTGGGCTTGTGCTGTCACTTATGATCTGAGAATAATTTTTACATTTGTTAAAAATTCAGATACAAATGAAACTGAAATTCTACTGATTAATTTGGGTTCACACGAGGAAGTTTATTGATTGCAGAGGTAGATTAATCGCCTTCAGCTAAGAATGACAACTCCGGTCAGGTGTTAGAGTATGTGATTATTTGTATTCACAAACGACATTAAAAGAAATTTGCCCTCCAGCTCGCTTCACGGCGAAGTTGATATCCGGCAAATAGTTTAGAGCATAAAGCCTAATGCTGTGAGTAATTAGTTATAATCATTAAGTCGGTAGCCCCTCTTCATGTAAAGGGGATTTTAAAAATTTTAAATTGTTAGTATATTTCATAAGAGTAAACGGATACAAATAATAAGGAAAGGTTTTATGGATTCTAATTCTATTTTGAAAGAAGCTTTGCACTTACGTCCTGCTGAAAGATTGCAGCTCATCGAAATGTTAACCCGCAGTTTGAATAAACCGGATGAGAATATTGAAAAAATTTGGGCAGAGGAATCAGAAAAAAGATATAAGGCACTGGAAGAAGGCAGAATTAAGACAATAGCCTTTAATGAAATTATTGAACGTTATAAATAAATGCAGGTTTACTTTACAGAACCAGCAGCAATAGAATTAGCTGATGCGTTTGATTATTATGAATTGCAATTATCAGGTTTAGGTAGAAAATTCTTTAATGAAGTACAGGAAACTATAGAACTCATCTTACAATTTCCGCAATTATGGTCTCAGAATTCGGAGCACACAAGGAAATCAGTTTTAAGAAAATTTCCCTTCAACTTAATCTATTCTATTTACAAAGATGATCTTTACATTATTGCTGTTGCTCATCAAAACAGAAAACCTGAATACTGGATTGACAGATTATAACGATATTATCAGTGCAGATAGAAATGGAAATTACAGCATCGGGTTAATAGCAGTGAACTATCAGGGACGAAGCAAGTTGTACTAAGTAATGAGTGAACAGTATGAATAAAATAGATTTATCTAAATTCAATAATTCCTGGTATAAGCCGGGTGGTGCATTTAAGCGTTTAGTCTGGTATTGCAAGAACGCTGCACTATTAAAATCCTCCCTGCCCTGGCCTAACAGCTTTAAGATTTTTGCATTAAGATTTTTTGGTGCAAAGGTCGGTAAAGGAGTGATCATTAAGCCTTGTGTAAATATTAAATATCCGTGGTTCCTTGAAATTGGGGATAATGTTTGGATTGGTGAGGAGGTGTGGATTGATAATCTCGGCAAAGTGAAGATCGGGAATAATGTTTGTCTCTCGCAGGGTGCATTATTATTGTGCGGCAATCACAATTACAAAAAAGAAACTTTCGATCTGATTGTTGGTGATATAACTCTGGAAGATGGCGTGTGGGTAGGTGCAAAGAGTGTTGTTTGTCCGGGAGTAACAATGAAAAGTCACAGCATACTATCTGTTGGTTCAGTGCTGACTAAAGATGCAGAGGCGTACGGAATATATCAGGGAAATCCAGCGGTGCTGGTTAGGAGGAGAGTAATTGGTAAGGAGTAAGTAGTAAGTAGTAATAAGTAAGTAGTAAATGGAAAGTATAAAATAGTATGAAAGATAAAAGAGAATATCGTGGATTTAGAGACCTGATTGTTTACCAATTATCTTATAAATTATCTGTTGAAATCTTTGAGATAACTAAATCATTTCCTATTGAAGAAAAATATTCGTTAACAGATCAAATAAGAAGATCTTCAAGGTCAGTACCAACTAATATATCTGAAGCATGGAGCAGAAGACGATATCCAAAATCATTTGTAAGTAAATTAGTAGATGCAGATGGAGAAGCATCCGAAACTACTGTATGGCTTGATTATTCAAAAGATCATAAATATATCAATGATGAAAAGCATAATTATTTTATTACAAAATATGATGAAGTTTCAAAGATGCTGCATAGTATGACTAACTCACCGGAGAAATTTTGTTATTGAAAATTTCTGACTACTTACTAACTACTCTATACTAACTACTTCATCCTGATTCTTCTGCTCTCATTAATAGGCCCCCTTCATCAGCTTGGATTTTTTACAGATAAGCGTATATTTGTAATAAAATTTTTACAGATATGAAAAAAAGATACCTTTTCAACGAATTATCAAAGTATTTGGATCATAAAAACGCATTAGTGATAACGGGAATGCGGCAGGTTGGCAAGACCACTTTAATGCGTCAATTATTCGAGCAGATTGAGTCACCAAAGTTATGGTATGATTTCGAGAATCCTTTAGATCTTCTGCATTTTGAAAATATAAACTATGATGCAATTTACGATCTGTTAAAAAAAGAAGCAGGATCTACTAAAGAAAGATTATATGTTTTTGTAGATGAAATCCAAAATTTTCCGGATGTAACTAAAATTATCAAATATCACATTGATAAATACAATGTTAAATACATCGTAACAGGATCATCAAATTATTATCTAAAGAATCTGTTCCCTGAATCGTTAAGCGGAAGAAAATTTTTATTTGTTTTAAAACCGCTGAGTTTTGGTGAATATTTATTTTTCATTGATAAGTCAGATGCACAGGATCAAAAGAGCAGCCTGGATTTCGATCAAGAACAAAATCTGCTCAATTATAAAAAGTACGAAATTGATTACAGCAGTTACCTCGAATACGGCGGATTTCCTGAAGTGGTTACAACTCCCGATACGGGCACAAAGAAATTAATTCTCAAAAATATTTTTGCATCCTTTTTTGAAAAAGATATTAAAGTTTTATCGGACGTAAAAGATATCCGGGAATTACGAGACTTGATTTTAATGCTGGTTCCGCGTACAGGCAATATTCTCGATATAACAAAACTATCCAATGGTCTGGGCATAAACAGAGTTAAGATTTATAACTATCTTGAATTATTACAGGGAGTATTTTTTATAAAGCTTATTTCAAAGTTCTCAAAAAGTGTTGACAGAACTGTTGCCGGCGGCAGAAAAGTTTATTTTACCGATTCAGGATTGCTGAATATGATCGGTAAGGTTAACGATGGCCAGCTATTCGAAAACACTGTTGCCAACCAGCTGAGCTATTACGGAGAATTAAATTATTACAATAAAAGAAGTGTATCTGAAATAGATTTTATCCTGAATAAAGAAATTGCACTTGAAGTTAAGCTGAAGGCATCTGCTAATGATTTGAAAAAGCTTGAAAAGAATGCAAATGAATTAGGGCTGAAGCAATACTATCTTGTAAGTAAAAATTTCAGCGATACGGATAAAACTATTTATCCAATGTTTATTTAGTCTACAATAAATTTTTAAATGAGTTCCGTAGCACAAGACTCCAGTCTTGTGAGATTGCTTTTCACAGGTCTAGAGACCTGTGCTACGAATATTAAATTATGAAACTTTCAATTATAACCGTAACAAAAAACAACAAATCCGGATTACTACGTGCGATTGAATGTGTACGAAATCAGACGTATAAGAATGTTGAGCATATTATCGTGGATGGCGGTTCTACCGATGGCTCGGTCGATATTCTTCGATCCGAGCAGAAAGAAATTAATAAGGGGTCTGTCATTCCTGCAAACGAAGTGCGTCAGGAATCAACGTCAGATTCCGGACAAGCCGGAATGACAGATTCCGGACTTCGCCCGTCCTTGACGAGGTCTCGATTAAAGTCGGACCGGAATGACACCAACTCTAAAAAAACCGAACCACTAACTACTAACTACTCACTACTAGCTATCAGCGAACCGGATAACGGAATTTACGATGCAATTAACAAAGGAATTAAACTGGCAACCGGTGATGTAATTGGTCTGCTTCATTCGGATGATTTGTATGCGGATGAAAATGTATTAGAAAGGTATGCGGAAATATTTAATTCAGATTCCGGACAAGTCCGTCGGGACTTCGTCCAGCCGGGACGAGCCGGAATGACAAAGCAGATTGAAGCGGTTTATTCGGATTTGGTTTATGTTAGAAAGAAGCAAGAAGCTAGAAGTCAGGAGTTAGGATCAGATTCTGGACCAGTCTACACTCCGTTTCGACGTGG
>DATIJX010000114.1:0-9388 GCA_035478175.1 Ignavibacteriaceae bacterium | reverse complement strand
AAAGGATAAATTAATTAATAGAAAAAGTAGAATTGCAATTGCATGCAATACAAAGGAAATAGTATACGATATTCCCGAACTTTTCTTGGAAGACATAACACTCCTCCTATGGATTTTCTTTTTCAGTTTCTATTGTGAATTTACCAATGCCGACAGACTTGGCTGCATCTATAACTTTAATTACGAGATCAATTTGAACAGTCTTATCTGCTCTTATAACAAGACTGGCTTCATCACTGACGCCGCGCATTTCCGTGAGTTTTCCTGACAACATATCGATAGTTGTCTGATCCGGTCCGGCATAAACTACACCTGCCGAGGTTATTGTAACAATCATCTTTGTTGGTTCAGATAGTTCATTTGTTTTTGAGCCTGGTAATTTAACCTTAACGCCTGTCTGGATTACAAACTGAGATGTTAAAAGGAAAAATATTACCAGCAATAAAACAATATCTGTTAAAGATGAATATGAAAAAATAGTTAAAGGCTCATTAGAAGTACTAAATTTCATAATTTCTCCTTACATCTCAACTTCAATTTCATCATCAAAGTCTATTGCTTCTTTTGATGTATCCTGCATAGTATCAACAACATCATTCGCAACCGTTTCCATATCAGAAACAAATTTCTTAATGGCACTTATGAAATAATTATAAAAGGCATAAGCTGGTATGCCAACAATCAAACCAAACGCTGTAGTTATCAAAGCTTCCCAGATACCACCTGCAAGATCACTCGGATTTGCAGCACCGGCAAGGTCCTCAATTCTCATAAAAGCCTGAATCATTCCAGTAACAGTTCCAAGAAAGCCCAGCAATGGAGCAACTCCGGCAACCGTAGCCAGGATTGATAAACCTTTCTCAAGTTTACTAACCTCCTGCCTGCCTGCATTCTCAATCGCCTCTTTAACTCGTTCGTGACCCATTCCGAATTTCTTCAATCCCTTCCTTACCATATTCCCGATAGGAGATTTTTCTCTAAGACAGAAAGAAGCCGCCCCGCTCATATCCTTGTTCTTGATAAATCCTCTTATCCTTACTAAGAAAGCAGGTAAGTTAATTTTAGCTCTTCTAAGAACTAAAAATCTGTCGATAGCAACTGCCAATGCAACAACCGAGCAAAATAAAATTGCCCACATTATTACACCGCCCTTCAGAAACACTTCAAGTAGATTCATTTCTCTCCAAATATTTATTATTTAATATGTTTTTCTTGAAATTGCCTAGCAAATTCTTCCGAAGTAAAATCACCAACGTTCAAATTATACCTGGTTGGTTTACCAGGAATTTCTTCAACCTCGATGAATGCATTATAGCCCTCATCAAAATATTTTTCGGCAGCCCTGTCTGCAGCTGTATATGATTTATAACTTCCAACGAAAACAACATAGTAGTTATTATATAAAAATATTCTTGAACTTTTCTGCTCGGTAACTTCCGGTTCAACTTTTTGTTCGATTTTAGGCTGAACTTCTGGTTTCACCTCAACCTTTTTTTCAACAACGGGTTCACTGACTTTCTCTATTGGTTTAACCGGTTCCTCTTTTGGCAATGCAGCTTGTTCAGTCAAGAATACATTTGGATTAATACCTTCTAACGGTATTGCCTTATCAGTTTTTGCATACGGATAAGTAACTGCAAATTCATAATCACGATCTATAATAGTTACATCTTCAGGTGGATTTACACTTTTAACAATGTTAACAGGATTACTATCCAGGTCATCTTCTTTAAATAAATAGAAATATATAACAGCTCCAGCAATAATAATTATGGAAAAAATAATTATTAGTGGAATGAAATTTCGATTCTCTCGATAACCTTTATACTTGTCTGAAGTGTTTATTATATTTATTGAATTATCATCCGGCAGCTTATTTTTATTTTGTATTTTTTTTATATCTGCTCGTAAGTGATAAACTTCACTCTTGGATTTAACCTCCGTAAACTTATGAACAGGTTTTGAGGTAGGAGCTTTTGAAGAAGAATCCCTTTCCTTATTTAACCTTAGCTTTGACTGCTCGTCAATATTCGTTTTGCTGATCTCTGTTGAAGATAGACGTGACTTAACCGGTTGAAATTCTTTGAACCTCGAAATATCTTTATCAATTTCCGACTCTTCAATTGCTGCATCCAATGCTTCTTCAGCATCTATTTTTTTATCAGAATCTGCTGTTTCTTTAATGTGTTGCTTTGAGATGTTATCTGATTGGGACTGTAATTCTTTATTTTTTTTAGCCTTAAAATCTTCCGGTGAAGGTTGTTCAACTTTTTTATCATAGAATTTTTTCCCAATATTCCATGGAAGAGATGAATCTGCAGATTCATTTAACTTTTTATTACCCTCAGCAACTTCAGCATCCTTCAATTCCTTTTTAGTTATAGGAGTATCATCACTTTTTATTGATCCTGAATGTATGCTCTCGAATCCGCTATTTGATTTAGAATCGGCTGATTCTTTGAATTTTGGTTTAAAGCCAAACGGGAATATAAATTCTTCTTCAAAAAATTTGTCATTTTTTTTAAGCCCGCTTATAATTACATCTGCTTTAGTAGCAAATGAATTAATAAGTTGGCTTCTATTGGTGAGTGGTGAAAAGTCGCCAGCTTTTAAACTTGATTCAAGATCCTTGTCATCCTCCCAGAGAGTTTTAATATCTGCAATTCCGAAGTATGTAAAAGTCTTTAAATCATTTTGGATTTCAGGATCATCAGAAAACAAAATCAATGGCACCAGATGAAAACTTTCAGATGATTTACTACCAGTTTTTTCTGCAGCAATTCTGCATCGTCGCTTTTGAAAATATCCTAAATTATCAAGCTGGATGACCTCACCAGTTTTTAATCTACTGCTTAAACGATTTATGAATACTTCAAAAAAGTAGTTTGATATTTCCGGAGAAATTCCACATCGCCCGGCTACATATTTTAAAAGTTCATCCTGTGCTATCATCTTTAAATATATTTTTTAAGTTTTAGATTCAACTGTAAACTAACTTTCTTACAACAAAACTAATTAAAAAAAACAATTGTTATCAATCAAAGAAATAATTAAACCCTAAAAGCACATCGATTGGTTTTTCCTGGTAACCTTCCCAAATTGCTTTTTTAGTATTTAACATGTTATTTAGTTCAAAAAATACACCAAAATTCCTTTGAATTGTGTAAGTGATCTTCAAGCCTAGGTTAAAAATACTCGGTAACTTTCTCTCATCAGAGTTTTCAAGGTCGGCATATCTGTCCGACAGATAACTCAGTTTGACTTCACCTTTCCAATCTTTTGAAAAATCATATCCATAAATTAAAGAGGCCTTTAGTCCGGGATAGTATGGAACTTTTCTTGAATCAGAATCTCGCACATTTAGATAGTTTATTGATCCATAAAAATATCCGTAGGGTCCAAGATGGTAAAGCATGTTGAGGAAAAAATCCCAGCTGGTAGCATCTATTGCTGATACATTGAAGAATCCGGAGCTATCAGGATTATTATAGAATGGAAAATTATCAGCATCATAAAATTCTATTCCGCCATCTATTTGATAATACTTGTCATATTCATACTTGAGAGTTGCTCTTAATTTATTTTTCTTTTTCAGAAATACTCTATTTAAATCCTGCTGATCATAGTAGAAATTGTTTCGTAAAAATTTTCCTGCAGTAATGTTTTCACCTTCAGGTGAGTATTCACCGAATAAAACTAAGTTCTTCGCAACTTCAGCACTAACTGTTGCGTAAAGTCCGTTTAGCTTATCGCCACCAGATGAAGAAAATGTGAAACCTGCTTCAAGCATCACTTTCTTGAATATTTCAAGAGATGCTGTGGGTCTGAAAAAATATGAATTGGTTTTAAATTCTGATAATGTTTCAGTTGTTAAGTTTTGATGCTGGTAAGCTGCTTTAACACCTAAACTGAAACTGCTTAGTTTTAATCTTCCGAAAGCATTTGCATAAAGAAGTGATTCATTAAATTTTTCATCATCCAGGTAAGTAAAATCTCCTCCACCATTCAAATCGAAAATAAATTCTTTCATATACAGATTTTGAATCCCAACTGAAGCATTTCCCATATTCAGATATCTTTTTCTTCCCGGATCAACCGAACCAAAAAATTTAAATATGTTTTTTGTGTGATCCCCGCTAAGGCTGAACTTTGTTCCGGGCATTGCGCTGGAACTAGTTGGAAGTGAATAATCGATATCGAGCGAACCTTCTAAGTATTGTCTGTCACTATTATCAATATATTCAAGCTGATTCAAACCTTTGATAAATCCGTGAACCATTCCTCCGGTGTACGGGAAAGTGTAATTCAACTCTCCAGCAGGTAATTGATAAAGACCAGCTTTAAGTTCAATAAATCCTTTTCTGTAATCAGCGGAATCGAGCAGAGACAACTCAGCTTCCACCGGATTTGAGATGTCAGCAAGATCAAGATAATCTGGTTTGTAGGCAGGTTTTAAAAATTCATCAGACACAGTCGAGATATAATCGGGTTTAAGCTTATCTACTTTTCTTACCGAGATAATGTCCTGGCCAAAAATAACAAAATCAGGTAATTCAACATTTGGATTTGTATCCTGAGAATAATTCAAAGATGTTAATAAAAGCAATATTGTTAAAAAATATTTCATCATTTGAGTTTACTTATTTTTTGTCTGGCCTCTTCTCCAAGTTCGTTACCTTTGTGTTTCGTAACCACAACTCTATACATCTCTTCGGCCTGTCTTATATCATTTAGCTTAACATAGCAATCACCAAGAAGCAGATACGAACGTGAAAGCCATGGTTCATACTGCGAGTAAACTGTCCTCACTCTTACTAATGCAGAAATTGATTCTGAATATTTTCCCTGATCAAAGAGTGACAATCCATAATAATACTGCGATCTTGCACCCAAATCATCTGTTCTTTTTTCTACTACATCCAAAAAGTGTTTGTCAGCAATATCGTACCTGCCAGTTGCCATATCAATTAGACCCATTTCAAACTTGGCTTGATCAGCAAAAATAGTTTCGCGGTGATACATTGCTAACTCTTCAAAAGTTCCATAAGCCTTTTGTACATTATCCATTTTGATGTAAGCTGTACCTTTAATGAACAAGACTTCAGGCAGTCGCGGCGAATCCTTTAATTTAGTTGAAGCTTGTTCCAGGACTTCAATCGAAGCCTGGTAATTTCCATTGGCTTCATACATTTTACCAAGTTCAATTACAGAGACTGCAGCGGATTCAGAACCGGGATAACTTTCAAATACTTTATTAAAATAGAAAATTGCTTCGTCAGCCTCTTTTAAGTTTTGCGAACTTTTACCGAGCCAGTAATATGCTTCAGGCACAAATGAGCTTTTTGGATATTTAACGAGAAATTCCTGATAACTTGTCTTAGCATTCTGGTAATCACGCTGGCTGTAATATATTTCTCCTTTTTTGAAAAAGATCAAATCGGAAAATTTTAAGTTCGGATTTTGACTGGTGTATCTGTCTATAAGATTAATAGCTTCATCAGGTCTACCCATCGCAACATAGCTATACTGCATTCCGTTTATTGCATCAAAAACATATTCAGATGATGGATATTTGGTTAAGACATTTCGATAGTTCACTATTGCTGAATCGTAAATCCCGAGATTAAAATATGCATCACCGATCGAGTAGAAAACCACAGGCTTGAGGGCAGAGTTTTTATAAATCTGAAGCACATATCTGAAGTCGTCAATTGCTTCTTTGAACTCTCCTTCCTGGAACTTAATAAATCCAACAGTAAACAGAGAGTTTTCAGCATATTTAGAATCAGGAAATTTTTGTTGAAGATTCCGAAATTCATTAATTGCGGCATTGGTTTCACCTGATTTATACAATGCTTGAGCATACTGATAGTAAGCATATGGATCATCTGAAGAATATTTTCCTGATTGGAATAGCTGCTTAAAAATCCTGCTTGCAGCAGCAAAATTTCTTGCGCCATAGTAGCTATCAGCTAATCGCAATTTTGCATCAGTCATTCTGAAATCGTCCGGATAACGATCAATAAATTCAGAGAACTGATATGCAGCGTTCGAATAACTGCCAAGATTAAAATTACAATATCCCTTTGAATAGGTTACTTGTTTAACATAATCAACCTCAGTGCTTTTAATAGAATTGTAGCGGGATAATGCTTCCTGATATTTTCCCAGACTGAAGTAACTCTCAGCCATATAAAAATTAATTTTATCAGTTTCAAAAGTTGGATTTACATTCTCGGCCTTTCTTAGATATTCTGCAGCTTTTTCATAATCACCAAGATGATAAAGTGAAACACCCATACCAAGCAATGCTCTCTGGTGTACTTCATTTTCAGCTTCGGTAATTCTGATAGCAGGTTCAAAGTTACCGCGAGCTTTAATGTAATTTTTATTTCTTAGTTCAATTTCGCCAATCATTGTAAAAGCTTTTGCACGTGTTACGGGATCGTCAGAGGAAGTAGCGTTTGCTAAATACTGAGATGAAAGCTCAAACTTGTTCTGATCAAAGTAAATCAATCCAATCAGGCTTTCTACTAATGAAGCTGATGGATGCTCTGGATATCGCTTGAGAAAATCTTCAAAAATCATTAATGCTTCATTTGGATTTCCCGAATATCTCTTTGACTCGCCTTTCCAGATAAATGACTTGATAGCAGTTGAATCGTCGCCTTGAGAAAGATTATTAAATACACTATATGCTTCGTTGTATTTATTTTGCTGGAAGAGCGACCAGGCTAAACCATACTGAGCATTTCGGTAAACCGGTGAACGAGGGAATCGATCAATTATTTCCGAGTATGTATTTGCTGCATTAGCATATTCTTCAACTCTGTAGTGAGAGTTAGCAAGTAAGTACAATGCCTCAGCAAGATTCTCTTTTGGAAGATCCTGCAGCGTAGGATTGTTGAGCTCGAGGATTGAATTATAGTAATCCTTCATATAAAAATAGCAAACACCAATTCTAACCTGAGCCTGAAGAGCAAGAGGGCTGCTGGAATGGTAGGTCAACAGTTGATCATAATATTTAACTGCGTTCTGGTAATCTTTCATTTTTTCGTAAACACTTGCCAACGCGTAGAGTGAGTGATCTTGAAATCTATTACTTGATTTGTCCTCGATTGCCTGCGTTAAAAAATCAATAGCTTCATCAAGTTTTCCTTCCGCTGCATACGATTCTCCAACCCAGTACATCGATGAACCAATATAATCACTATTAGGATATTGATAGATTAAAAGTAAATGATTTTTTCTGCTTAGTGCATATCTCTCAATATCAAAATAAATTAATCCAAGTGTGAATAACGATTCCTCTCTGAATTTTGACCAAACAACATTGTTAGCAATAAATTCAAAACCTGTGGCTGCTTCATCTTTCTTTCCCATCTTTAAAAGCGAATTAGCAGAATAAAATCTGGCCGAAGCATACAGTTCATCTTCAACACCATAATCCTTGATAACACCTTCAAAGATTTTTTGAGCATCTGCAAATAGCTGCTTGTTATAAGCATCCATTCCTTTGATAAATTCTTCAGCTACATTTTGACTAAATGCAACAGGGTTGATCAAAAGACCAATTAAAGAAACTAGGACCAAATATTTATTTGTTAGCTGGTACACCATACATCAGTTTAAGACGAAATACTTTCTTTTATAGTTTCAATATGATAAGTCTTCATTAGCTCAAAATTCTGCATATTCTTATTCTAAATATTAGTTTTATTGAGCTTAAAGTCAAGAGAAGCAATAAAATATGGATAATCACTTAAAGATATTGATTAGAATGTCTCGGCTTCTCTATAAATATAATGAGATTGTCATGGTTTTTATCCTCAATTATTTTTAAGTTTAAAGCACCAAATTGGAATCATTCACAAAATGGAGAGAAAATGAAAAAGACCAACATAATCTCATTTGCAGTTATGTTCCTTCTATTAATTCCCACATTTACTACTGCTCAGTTATTAAAAATTGGCGCTGGCGGAGGAATAACTCAGGTTTTAGCACCTGAGAGTTACACAAATTATTATTCCACTGAATGGAATGCTGGCGTAATTGCAAAGCTAGACTTGCCGCTTTTACCCATTACACCAAGAGCTTTCATTTTATATAATTCGCTTTGGGGAGAAGATTCATCCTCAAATGCTGAAGTTAATCTAGATATTGGTGAGATTGGTATTGGTCTTCAGTACAACTTTGTTCCATTGCCAGCAGGATTTGATCCATACATAGCACTTGATTTAGAATTAAGCCGTTATCAAGGTTTAAATAGATTCGGTGCAGGAGTTGGATTGGGCACAGAGATAAGTATTATACCAATAATCGATTTAGATGTTTATGCGTGCTACAAAATGTTTAACCTAGTCGGTAAATCGGAAGGCGAGGAAACTATTAGTGCTTTAACTCTCGATGTCTTTATTTTGTTCAGTTTTCTATAAATCTTTAAAGGGAATGTTTTTATTGAGACATTCCCTTCTCTTTTCTATATCGAGTTAAAACCTTATTTCCAAAAGCAGATAAATTTCTATTCCCTATCAAAGAAAGACTTTCTATTACTCTTTGAATTTCTTCAACCGAAGCTTTTGCTCTGCGGGCTCCGTTGATGTGAGAATAAAGTTGGTCCTCAAATTTTAATACAGCTAATGTTGCGATAATACAAAGTTCTCGTTCTCTCAATGATAGACCTTTTCTTCCTAATACTTTTCCATAACCTTCAAGCACAAGCCATTCAGCCATATCTGGAGAGAAATTTTTAACATTACTGATTAGCTTCTCAAATTTGTTGCCATAGACTTTCTTACAATTTGCTTCTCCCCTATTTCTAAAATGATATAGATTCATATCAGCAGCTTTTGGAATTCTTTTGTTTGGATACAACACTTTCAACAATTTTAATGACAACAAAGCTGAAGGATAACCAACAAAGAGATAATTCTGTAATAAATCTTCATAGATTTTTTTAAATGGTATTTTTTTGGTCTTTGTTTCAGAAATCAGTTTTTTCAAAATTTCCATTTTGCGAAGAGCAGAAGCAGCCGCAATAAGCGGCAAGAGATTTTTAGAATGTATATCAGCAGTATTTATTTGTTTTTCCAAATCTGGATTTCTTATTAGCTATAAAAAAACCCTCTTGCCAGAGGGTCTTTCGAAATTAATTTGTCTTAATTCAATAAGCCAAGTTCATACTCAGCAGTTTTTTTGTATGTAGCATCCTGCTTTGCCTTTTCAAACATTTCTTTTGCTTTCTGATTATCACCTTTTCCTTTATAAGCAACTCCCATATAAAAATTAGGACCACCAGAAGTTATTTTTGATTTGTTCTTCAAAGCATTTTCTGATGCTGAGATACATTTATCCCATTCTCCCAATTCGGAATAAAGTTTAGCAAGTG
>DATIJX010000113.1:0-15899 GCA_035478175.1 Ignavibacteriaceae bacterium | reverse complement strand
CCGCCGTACTGGTGTCCCATTTCGTGAGCAACATAATCAATATAGAATGGATCGCCGATTGGAGAAGGTAAACCAGTTACGCCACGAGCTTTCAATCCTGCACGGCAAACAACTCCTAAACCTGCAACACCGCCGCCGCCTGTACTGAATACATGTCCGATATCATAATTTGCAGTACCAATAACTGCATCGAGATTGCTCTGATTTTCGGTCAGCATTGTAAAACCATTGCTATTCGTGTACGGATCTGTGCTAGGATTTGTGTAAACAATAAGATCATTATTTGGGATTAATTCCATCCTGACAGAAATTTCATTTTCATATACTCCGGTAACACGGTTCACTGCCGTTACAATCGCTGCAAGTCCGGCTGCCACTGTTCCGCCGTGAAATATTGTGTATTCACCTGTTGCTGCGCAGGCTAATCTGTAAGTCCTCAACTGTTCACCGGTTCTTACAAAAGGATTTTCTTCAACAAGCTGTCTTATCTCATCTGCAATTAATGGGTCAATCTCAACATCACAGAAAAATTCTGAATTTTCACCGATAAGCTGAGCATCTTTTTTAAAGTAAGAGATATAATATCTATCGTCGCCGTGACTGTATGGATCTATATAAACAGTTCCTTCATTTGAAAAAATAATAGCATGAAATCCTTGAGGCGTAACATCAAATCTTACTCTTGCAAGTGCGTTATCAATTCCCTGACCCAGGTAAGTTTTTATCTGCGGATATTTTACTGCAAGCTCTTCGTGCATTACGGGTGATTCTACAACTCTGAATGTTTCAATAGAGTTATCAGGTAATGGTAAGCTCAATAAAAATCCTGATTCATATACACGCGTGTTATTTTCGTGCGGAGCCTGATTTAATACTGACGATAAATTATGTAAGTCTAATTCAAGTGTGCGGTATGATTGAGGAATAATGTATCGCGTTCCCTGGACATCTAATCCCGTTTCTGAAACGTCATTCCACAAACTTGCAAAGTTTTGCTGAGCATTAGTCAAGGTTGTGCAAATGAAAAGGACAACAATTAAAAAGTATGAGAAGTTTTTATAAGAAAAGTTTATTCTCATTATTTCTCCTGTTAGTTGGTTGGTGGTTATTTTATTTTAAAACGCTGACAAGATACTTACGTAAGTTTTTTTTGCCAAACAGCAATTATAGATAGTTGATTGACTTAATTAACTATGGCAGATATTAAGTGTTTGTTTTGTAAAGCAAAAACATATTTTTGGAAACAACAATTTGAATATAAAGCGGGATTAAAATGAGCAAACAAATCTTTACTATACTTTTTGTCTTTTCAGCTTTTCTATCAGCACAAACTTATTATGAATCTTTTATTAAGTCTGAGCAGGAAAGGTATTCGAGAGTAATTAAAATGTCCGAGGTTCAATATCCGGGTGATTCTAAAATTGATGTCACTTATTACGGATTGGATTTAACAGTAACTGCAAATCCAAATTATTTATCAGGATCGGTAATAATTGGAATTCAGGTCGACACGTCTTCCATAAATTCATGCTTTCTGGATTTACAAAATGCACTGACAATTAACAGCCTGCTGCTGAATGGATCACCAGCTGTGTTCACTCACATTAATAATATTATTACTGTGACTTTAGACAGAACTTATGTTTACGGTGAAGAGTTTTTTATCAAGATATTTTATCAAGGAATTCCCGGCTCAAGCGGCTTTGGAAGTTTTGAGTTCAGTTCGCACAATGGAGTGCCTGCAATCTGGACATTAAGCGAACCATATGGTGCGCCTGATTGGTTCCCCTGCAAAGACACACCAGCAGATAAAGCTGATTCTTCCGATGTGTGGATTACAGTATCAGATCAATTTACCGCCGTATCAAACGGAACTCTTGAAAGTGAAATTGATAATGGAAACGGAACAAAAACTTTCTACTGGAAAAACCGTTATACTATTGCACAATATCTTATCTCGCTGGCGATAACTAATTATCATCGCTACGATACTTATTTCCACTACGGACAAAATGATTCAATGATCATTACTCACTTCGTTTATCCCGAATCATTCAACCAGGCAAAACCTTTTTGTGATGAAACCGCCGCGATGATTTCTGTTTTCAGTGAT
This sequence comes from Ignavibacteriaceae bacterium, assembly GCA_035478175.1. Classification (GTDB taxonomy): domain Bacteria; phylum Bacteroidota; class Ignavibacteria; order Ignavibacteriales; family Ignavibacteriaceae; genus IGN2. Next base: position 13,786 of record DATIJX010000113.1, on the reverse strand, counting down.
CGTTACGGATTGTACCCATTCATAAATGAAAAATATGGACATGCTCAATTCGGATGGGGTGGTGCTATGGAACATCAAACCTGTACCTCAATTGGTTCATGGGATACCTGGATAGTTGCTCATGAGCTCGCACATCAATGGTACGGTGATATGATTACATGTGCTGACTGGCATCACATCTGGCTCAATGAAGGATTTGCCACATACTCTGAAGCTGTTTACGTTGAAGCAAAAAATGGAAAAGCTGCTTACAACTCGTATGTTATGAACGAAATGAACCTGGCAAAAAATGCTGTTGGTACTATTTATGTACAGGATATTTCGAGTGTAGGTCAGATATTTGATTGGTACCGGACTTATAAAAAAGCCGGTGTTGTTTTGCATATGCTGAGAGGAGTTGTTGGTGATTCTACTTACTTTGATATAATGAGAACTTACAGTGCCGATCCGACAGTTGCTTATGGTGTCGCAACTACCGAAGACTTCCAGTCAATCGCTGAAAGTGTTTATGGACAGAGTCTGAACTATTTTTTCCAACAATGGATTTATGGTGAGAATTATCCTAAATATTTTGTTGGCTGGAGTAAAACTTCTCTCAGCGGAGATTTGTACAGGATTGATTTGAACATAACACAAAATGTAAATAACAATCCATCATTTTTTACGATGCCAGTTCAGATAAAAGTTAACTTTGCTTCCGGTGATACAATAGTCACTTTGTTCAACAATGCGCAGAGCCAGGATTTTCAGTTTGATGTTATTGGAAATCCCGTTTCAATTAATTTCGATCCCGGGAACTGGATTCTAAAAACTCTTCAAAGCCTAACTGAAGTTGAAGACATAACTATTCCATTACAATATAGTCTTGAGCAAAATTATCCTAACCCATTTAATCCCAAAACGGTGATCGGTTATCAATTACCGATGAGCGGTATTGTTTCTCTAAAAGTATTCGATATTCTTGGTAATGAAGTGGCAACTCTTTTTAATGGACAGGTTGATGCCGGTAAACACAAAGTTGATTTCGATGCGAGCGGACTGAACAGCGGAGTTTACTTTTACAAATTGCTTGTCTCGGCTTTGCAGAGCAAAGACGGAAAAGCGGGAGAGTTCGTTGATACAAAAAAGATGATACTAATCAAGTAGACTTTTGAGATAAATATTGATTCCAGGGCGATCTCCGGATCGCCTTTTTTATTGTAAAATAGAACTTTGTCTACTTTACCTCAATATCTGCAAAATCAAATACTTCTTAAAAATTAACACTCGCCAATCTTGACATTCTAGAATCCATTTATTACGTTTCATCTGGATTTATTTTATTGAAAACCTAATGTTTATTTATGTGAAATAAAGCGAAGCAAATGATTCGGTGCATATTTAATACTAGGAAAAGAACGCTCTGTATTTGGTTGATGTTATTCTTATCTAATTCAACTTTCCTCCTTTCACAGCCGCAAAATATTACAACACCATTGAATGAAGGTGTTACTTCTGAAAGAGATTATAGTTACTACAACAGATTATATTCTGAGTTTAACTTAAATCAATCCGTTGACAGCAACTTAACGCTGCTTAGTCATTTTGCAATCGGACCTTGTTTTGATGTAGTCGTTGAAGGTAATTTAGCTTATTCAGGTAACGGAGGATATTTTCAAGTGGTAGATATAAGTAATCCTTCTCAACCAGTTATAATGGGTGAGGTTTTACTGCCAGAAGGAATTGTTTATGATATCGAAATTAATGGAAGTTTTGCATACCTCTTGTGGCCTTTTACAGTTATTAACATCTCTGATCCATATAATCCTCAAATAATTTTTTCACAAATAATTGGCAACGCTGCTCAAGTCCTGGAAATTGATAGTAATTATGCCTACTTAGGTGATTTTTCAGCTATAAGAATAATTGATATAATCGACCCATATAACCCAGTAACATTAGGTGCATCAAGCGTGACTGGAGAGTTTGTTTCTTCTGTTGCCGTAATGGGAGATTATATGTACGCCACAACATACAATGGTTTTGTTATTGATATTTTCAACATAAGCAATAAAAATAATCCAATTTGGGTAAACGGTTATGATATTTGGTCACCGGGTGGGGGGCTATTTATAAAAGATAGCACTTTGTATGCAGGTACCGGATTATCTCCGAAATTTAAGATATTTAATATTTCAAATCCTACCCAACCGCAGCTTATAGCCGGATTAGATTATCCTTCTATACCACTTAATATCAGTGTTGTAGATAGTGTAGCTCTTTTCTCAATAGGTACAGCAGGACTTGCTGCAGTAAATATAAATAATAATAATAACCCTACTGAAATTTTTAACATACATTCCACGTACTCACCTTTTTATATAAAAAACTTCAGTGATGATAGCAGCCTTCTCATCTCCTTCTATTCAGGCTTTGATATTTTTAACATTAATGACATTACCTCCCCAGATTATCTGGGATCATACTTTACATCCCATGTCATATCTAAAATGGATATCAAGAATAATTTATTGTATTGTTCAGCTGGTTATGGAGGATTAAAAATTATTGATTATTCTGACCCTGAAAAGTTGGAGGTCGTTGGCCAATATCAAAATACATCTCCTTTCAGAGATGTGGAGGTTGGGGATAGTATAGCATATGTATTAACCGATCATTCTCTCGTTTTAATTAATATCAAAGAAACTGAGTATCCTTATTTTGTTTCAGAATTTAATTTTACTGAGGTGCTTACCTTTTCAAGGAGTATTTTATTAATTGATTCAATAATAATTGCTCCTATTCGAGAAAAATATTTGGGTATTATAGATGTAACTGATCCTTATTTGCCAACTTTAGTCGATAGCTTCCCTTCATATTCGGACGTTGTAGATTTGGCGATTAGAAATGAAATATTGTACAGCGCCGAAAATGTTAGTATTCAGATTTATGATTTATCAACTTTACCTCCCCAAAACATTGGTTCTATAACTGGTGGAGCCAGTTTTTCAGTTATTGCAGATGGTGAAATGCTATTCAGCTATATGGATGGCTTATCTATTCATAATATTGAAAACCCTGCAGTTCCTGTGTTTATTAATAATTATCAACTTTATGGTAGTGGTATATCGTATGCTGATATTGTAAAATTCGAAGAATATATATCTATAGCGTTAGGAAATAATCTTGAGATAATAAATGTTTCAAATCCTACAGATCCTTATTTGGTAGCATACAGTAGAAACTCCGATGCCTACGGCTTAGCAACAACAGGAAGTCTGATTTTCAAAGGGAATATTCAACGAGGCATATTGGTGTATAATGCAGACTTTATCAGTTCTATCAAAAATGAAACAAATTCACTTCCCACACAGTTAGCACTTTTTAACAATTATCCCAATCCCTTTAACCCATTAACAATTATTAGGTATAAAATTCCGCAGCGTAGTTTTGTTTCTATGAAGGTATACGATGTCTTGGGTAACCTAGTTACTACGATAGTTAATGAGGAAAAATCTGCAGGAAGCTACGAGGTTGAGTTTAACGGGACTGGATTAACAAGTGGAATATATTTGTATCAACTTCATGCTGGTTCACTTGTCGTGAGTAAGAAGATGATATTGCTGAAATAATGAGAAAAATTTTTCATTTTATTTAAGAAATACTTTAAAAAAAGTTAATTAAAGGAGGAGAAAAAATGAAATATTTACTATATAATATATTGATTTTGATTGTTGTCTCTGTACTAAATCCTTGCCAAACATATCAAGTTAATAATGTCATCGTTAATGTAAGTAATACTGATGAGGCTGAAACAGCAATAGAAATAAATCCTAATAATCCTAATCAAATGATGATTACATGGAATGACTATGGGAGCTCTGTAGTAAAACCCGCTTATGGATTTTCAACAAATGGTGGTGGTAATTGGATTCTTGGCTTAGTGGAAAATCCTGACCCTTCTCAGTATACTGGAGGTGGCGACCCTTCTTGTATTATATTAAATTCAAATGCTTTTTATACTTACATTGCTCTAAATAGACAAACAGGAACATATAATACTTATTGTTCACGCACAACAAATTATGGAAATAGCTGGATACAACATTTTGATTTATCTCCCATAATTCCCGCAGGCTGGAATGACAAACCATACATGATTTATGATTTTGAAAGAGACAGAATTTATGTCTCATGGTCAGTTTTGGGAGGAGGCAGTTATTACATATTATTTACATATGGTTATATAAACAATAATATATGGAATTGGAAAACTCCTAGAACTCTAGAATCAGGTGAATTAAACTCAAATTATATACCTCAATTTATTTTAGATGAAAATAAATTTGTATTTCTACATGGAGCAATTCCTGCAATTGCTCCAAATGGTGATTTATTTGTCACTTGGATGGAACAGGATTATGCTGACGGCACTGATAGACTTAAAACAATTAAATCAACGGATGGAGGAGATAATTGGGCGACATCCGTTACGATATCCCCAAATTTAGATGTAGCCCGCAATATTATTAGCGGATCTTTGCGCTGTTTTACACTACCATCAGTAGTAATTACTCCTACATACGATGATAGTATATATAACATTTACTGTGCATTTGTTCAATATATAGATGAAGATCTTAATATCTATTTTATAAAATCTACAGATCAAGGTGCAAGCTGGAGTCAGCCTGAAATTGCGACTGAATTTACATCGGGAGAACAATTATTTCCTTGGTTAACAAAAACCACCTCTGGAAATATCCAGCTAATATATTACAATTACTTTAATGATTTACTTGATGTTTATATTGCTGAATTATTTAATAATGGAAATGAGTTTTATAAAAATGATTTTAAAATTACAACAGTTAGCAGTGATCCATACGAAATAGTATCGCAAATAACCATTAATGATTATTTAGGTGGAGCATCCAATAATAAAAATGTTTTTCCGGTATGGACAGACTACAGAAATGGAAATGCAGATATTTTTTATGGTAAGTATGAACCCGAATTAAGATTTGCTTATGAAAATAAATCACTTGATCATACTGCTACCTCCTTAAACGGTCAAAGAAAATTGGCAAAAGATTCAAACGGCAATTATCATATTGTATTTTCTTCAAATGGTGAAATCTTTACAAGGAAAAGCACCAATGACGGAAATAGCTGGCAGGCACCGGTCCGTTTAAGCGATGGGACAGGTGAAAATAAATTTCCAAGTATAACCACAATGGATAACTATTTATTCATAACCTGGCAGCAATACATAGGCATCGAAGGTGGTCAGCATGCATACAAAATTAAAGGTATGTATACGTCAATGACAGGCTGGTCTCCAATGACAATTAATGACGATGAAATATATTTTTCTTCCCCGACAGACCCTCTGCCCGTAATAGTTGCTGCTGAAAATATTGATAATAATTATTCAAGCACTGATGGTTTACCTGAAGTTATGATTGCGTACAGGAACTCAGATGGAATATATCATATAAACTTATTTGCCTGGTCACCTGAGTCTCTCATTTACTATTACAGTCAACAGGGTTCAGATCATAAAATACCTAATACTTCGACTGGGTACAGGAACCCGAGCATAACTGTAAACGGGCTTGGCGAGATAATGCTTACATGTGATTATATGGGTAACATTTATGCTTTTTTAACGACAGGAGGAAGTTGGTCTTCTATCTCATCATCCATATTTCAATCAACATATATTTTCAGTAACACAAAAAGTTCAGTTACAAGCGACGCACTGAATTACTTTCATATCTCCTGGCAAGTAGAGAATTGGGTATATCAAACAAACTCAATACTTCATAAAAAAATTTCAACATCTGGCGGAATTGGAACACCAATTACAGAATTCAGAAATAATCAGTATATGAGTTTTCAGCCGTCAACATTTGGGCACCTTGATGCAAACGGAGGCGTAACTCTTTATTGGTATACTGGTGATGACTTGGATATTAAGAAAGTTATTAATGACGGCACACGCTGGGATCATTCATCCACTGAGTTTATTCCTTCTATCCAGTCAAATGCAAGATTTGTTAACTCCATTGATAAAGATTTACCGGAAGACTTTGCTTATTGCTGGACTTCGGCTGGTGATATACCATACGATTGTAATACGTGTATCGGTTGTGAAGAAAATCAGGAGGATTTTGGCGGCTCCGATTCACTTAAGACATTCAGGAGAGCAGAATTCAGTAACTCTTCACTTGACGCTATTCTTTCTTTGCAGCTTGGTAATTTTCAATTAAAAGACATTAACAATAACAATTATCCTTTGGAACCAGAAGAACTTGATGCAAACTTTACTTTTCAGAATTTCAGTGATGTGCTTAACGTTTTATTCAGTGATTCTATTCCTCGGTCCAATTTGTATAGAAAAATCACATTTGAGTACGAAGCTGTAATCAAGAACCTATCAAAAATAAAAGCAATCAACTCAAATGATGTTTCCTTAATATTAAAATTAATTGACAGAACAACAGGAAATACTTTATTTACATCTAATTCTTATACACTTCCATTGGATTCAATAAAAAGAACAATCTCAGGTAACTTGACAATCCCATTCAATAGATTAAATCAACGGTACGATTTAAGTGTTAAATTAATACTGGAAGGAGTTGCTGAAGAATATCTCAATCAAACTGAAAACATAAATCTAGTGAATACATATTTATCAGGTGGCGAGTATTTAGGTAAGAAGAATGAAACGAAAAACAACACTAGTAAGTTAACCGATTATAAATTAGAACAGAATTACCCGAATCCTTTTAATCCCAATACACAAATAAAATATTCTGTTGCTGAAGATGGTTTAGTTACAATGAAAGTATATGATATTCTTGGGAGGGAAATTGTAGTACTTGTTAACGAAGAAAAATCAACCGGTAATTATGAAGTCGAGTTTAATGGAAGCATGTTAACTAGCGGAATTTATTTTTATCAAATCAAAGCTGGCAACTTTGTTGAGACGAAAAAGATGATACTTCTGAAATAATCCAGCCTTGACATCCAAAAAGTAATTCCTTAATTTTGTTCTGCCACTGTCTCTTTAATCGGGACGGTGGCAATTTTTTTTATCAAATCAGGAAAAGAAAATGGCAGATGCAAACTTTGTTTATCTCACAAGAGAAAGAATAGTTGAGATAGAAAAAGAGCTTTTGGAACTGAAAACCCACGGCAGGAAATCTATGGCTGAAAAAATTGCCGAAGCACGTTCTCACGGCGATCTTTCAGAAAATGCAGAGTATGATGCTGCAAAAGAAGAGCAGGGTTTGTTTGAGCTAAAAATTGCAAAGATGGAAAACGTCCTTTCGCGTGCCCGTGTAATTGACACTTCTTATTTTGAAGAAGGTAAAGTTCATATTCTGTCCAAAGTCAAAATCAAAAATTTGAAGAACAATAAAATTTTCGATTACCTTCTCGTTTCTCCCGAGGAAGCAGATTTTCAGGAAGGCAAGATTTCCATCACTTCTCCGGTTGGAAAGGGTTTGCTGAATACTCAGGTTGGCGACAAAGTTAAGGTGCAGGCTCCTGCCGGCATTCTGGATTATGAAATTCTGGAGATAAGTTAAGAGAATAGAATTGAATTTTGTTTCCCCATTTTCGTCATTCTGGCAAGTTTCTCGGAAAGCAGTTTAGAGAAACTTGTCCAGAATCTGAATACGTATTGGTTCAGATTCCGGACTCCCCGCTATTTAGCGGGTCGCCGGAATGACCCGAATATATTTTGAAGTAAAAATTAAAATCCTTCTTATCAAAGAAAAAGAAAATGTGCCATTAAGATATCTTTTTACTTAAGTTTACAACGCTCAATTCATTCCTATTCAAATGACAAAAACCATCGAACAAAAGGCATTTAAGTTTATTGATGAATATCATCTTATTGAAAAAGGTGATAAAATTCTCGTTGCACTCAGCGGTGGTGCCGATTCGATATTCCTTTTATCCTTCCTGATTAAGTTTAAAAAAAGATTTGGGATTGAAGTTGCTGCATTCCATCTGAACCATAAGCTTCGTGGAAAATCAGCAGATACAGATGAAAAGTTTTGCTCCGACTTCTGCAAACAAAACAAAATTAAATTTATTTGTGTTAAAAAAGATGTGAAGTCTTATGCAAAGAAGTTGAAAGTTTCGGTTGAAGAAGCTGGCAGAGAAATCCGTTACCTTGAGCTTAATAAAGCAGCAGAAAAAATCGGCTGCACTAAAATCGCAACGGCACACAATGCAAGCGATAATGTTGAAACAATTCTGCTCAATTTTGTGAAAGGTGCTGGTATTAAAGGTTTATCAGGAATCCCCGTTGGAAGAGATAATATCATTCGTCCAATTCTTTGTCTGAGCTCGTATGAAATCAGAAAATATCTTAAAGCAAATAAGATTCCTTTTCGAATTGATGAAAGCAATCTTGATTCCGACTATGAAAGAAATTTTTTAAGGAATGAAATCATCCCAAAACTTAAAGCAAGATTAAATCCACGAGTCGAAGAAAAGATCAGCAACACATCGAAAATTATTTCAGAGATTAATTCATTCATCGAAAAGCTGGTAGAACAACTTAGTCATGAAGCTGTTAAACTCGAAGGGAAAGTTTTACGGATAAATACAAAGAAAATCTCAAAACTTGACAAAAGTTTCCTGAGCATTTTTTTAAAATCAGTTGTTGAGAACAATTTTAATATTGAGCTTTCATCAGAAAATATTTATGCCTTGGTTGATTTGGTGAATTCACAGGCCGGCAAAGAAGTTCATCTCAAAGAAAATATTATAGCATCAAAAGAAAGAAATGAATTAATTATCGGAAGAAAACCTTCTGTTAAATTTGAAAAAGCCTTCCACAAAATTAAAGTTGGGCAATCTTTACGAATTGATGGGAAAATTATTTCCATCAGTGAAGTCAACAGAAAAATGTTTAAGTTCACTCCCAACAAATGCGTTGAGTTTATTGCGGCTGATGGATTTAGTAATGTATTTGAGATCAGAAGATGGAAGGATGGAGATAAATTTCAACCGATTGGAATGAAAGGCACAAAAAAGATTTCAGATTTTCTTGCCGATCAAAAAATTTCTTCATCCAGGAAAAAGGAACATCTTGTTTTAACTAACTCAGGAAAAATTGTTTGGGTTATCGGGTTTAGGATTGATGAAAGATTCAAAGTAATATCAAAAACAAAAAAGATTTTAAAACTTACAGTAACTAACAAATGAATTCACCTGAAAGAGTAATCATCGGCAATGATGAATTTGTCCCTCTTTTCACGGAAGAGCAAATTCAAAAAAGAATTAAAGAGCTTGCTGAACAAATATCCTCGGATTACAAATCCAGCCTGCCGGTTTTCATCGGGGTATTGAATGGTTCATTTCTTTTTATGTCGGATCTGATTAGATATCTGACCATCGATTGTGAAGTTGATTTCTTTAAGCTTTCGAGTTACGGTGATGCAAAAATTTCTTCCGGAAATGTGAAATTGCTCAAAGAACTTAACTGCGAGGTGAACGAAAGAGATATAATCATTGTTGAAGATATTGTTGATACTGGACTTTCATTGAAATACATTGAGGAACTTTTTTCCGAGAAAAGCCCGAAGAGTATGAAGGTCGTTTCGCTTTTGGTGAAGCCCGGAAGCCTGAAATATCACGTTAAAATTGATTATATTGGCTTCAAAATTCCTGATAAATTTGTAATTGGTTATGGTCTGGACTTTGCGCAGAAATATCGAAATTTGAGAGGAATTTACGTGTTAAACACGTTAGATAGTGCTCTTAAAAGATAGAGAGAGCATTTAAGTGTTATCTCAAGTGTTTAACACGTGAGATATAGCTTCTAAAAAGTAAAGAGATAATTTAAGAATTATCTCACGTGTTAAAACGAAAAAGGAGATTAAACTTTTTAATGAATTTAGATTTTAGAAAATTTTTTATGGCCGATAATAACGACGAAAAAAAACCACCTAGAAATCCCAAAGGACAGGGACCAAATAAACCGGATGATTTTGATTGGTCGAAAGTTTTACGGATGGTGTTCGGATGGGGTGCTGTAATTGTTGCTGCAGTAATTGTTATGCAGGTCTTCAGAACCAGCCAGGAAACTTACGTTGATATCCCTTTTGCTGAATACCGAAGACTAATAAACGAAACAGATAAAATTAAAGAAGCTACTATTACAAAGTCGGATATCAATGATTACTTCTTCCGTGCCGATCTAACTTCTGAGACTTCAATTAATATCAATGGTACTCCCACAAACGTAAAAGCTATATCCGTTTACATTCCCGAACCGATTATAAGAGATGAAGAAGCAGTCTGGAAAGAAAAAGGAATAACTTACTCATTTGATAAACAGTCCAGCGAATGGCTTAACATTCTGCTTGGCTTTTTACCCTGGCTGCTGATAATTGCAGTCTGGATAATAATTATGAGACGAATGCAAGGTCAAGGCGGCGGTTCACGCGGAATCTTTTCATTTGGAAAAAGCAAGGCTAAACTTATTAGTCAATCAGGTCAGAAAGTTACTTTCCGGGATGTTGCTGGCGCAGATGAAGCGAAAGTTGAACTTCAGGAAATAATTGAATTTTTAAAAGAGCCGAGCAAGTTCCAAAAGCTTGGTGGAAAAATTCCTCGCGGCGTACTTTTACTCGGACCTCCCGGAACAGGTAAAACTTTGCTTGCTCGAGCTGTTGCCGGAGAAGCAGGTGTTCCGTTCTTTTCGATAAGCGGTGCAGACTTTGTGGAAATGTTTGTTGGAGTTGGTGCCAGTCGTGTAAGAGATCTTTTTGAACAAGGAAAAAAGAATGCGCCTTGCATTATTTTTATTGATGAAATAGATGCTGTTGGAAGACATCGAGGCGCTGGTCTCGGCGGCGGACATGATGAAAGAGAACAAACTCTAAATCAGTTGCTGGTTGAAATGGATGGTTTTGAACAGAATAGCGGAGTCATCATAATTGCTGCAACCAACCGTCCCGATGTGCTCGATCCTGCATTGATGAGACCAGGCAGATTTGATCGCCAGGTTGTTGTTGACAGACCAGACGTAAAAGGACGAGAAGGGATTTTAAAAGTTCACACAAGAAACATTCCTCTTGAGGAAAAAGTAAATCTTGAAGTTCTTGCCAAAGGAACACCTGGTTTAGCCGGTGCAGACCTTGCCAACCTTGTCAACGAAGCCGCTCTTCTTGCTGCAAGAAAAAATAAGAAAAAAGTCGAGATGCTTGATTTTGAAGAAGCAAAAGATAAAGTGATGATGGGAATGGAAAGAAAGAGCATGATAATTTCTGAAGAGGAAAAGAAAACTACTTCTTACCACGAAATTGGACACGTTCTTGTAGCCAGGATGATTCCTGAAGCTGATCCTGTGCACAAAGTAACCATTATTCCAAGAGGTCGTGCGCTGGGTGTTACAAGCTATCTTCCGATAGATGAAAAACATACTTACTCCAAAGAATATCTTGAAGCAGTTATTACTTATGCTCTTGGCGGAAGAGCTGCAGAGAAGATTGTGTTTGGTCATTACACAACCGGTGCTGGAAACGATATTGAAAAAGCAACCAACATCGCGCGTAAAATGGTCTGTGAATGGGGAATGAGTGAAAAGCTTGGTCCCATGAGCTACGGTGCAAAAGAGGAGGAAATCTTTCTCGGAAGGGAAATTCAAAAGCACAGAGATTACAGCGAAAAAACTGCAATCGACATTGATGAGGAAATTCGGGGCATTATAAATCTTGCAATGAACCGTGCTGAGAAAATTTTAAGAGACAATATTGATTTGCTTCATAAACTTTCGCTGGAATTACTTGAACGTGAAATTCTGGATTCCGAGGAAATAGATAGAATCATTAAGGGTGAGAAACTTCCGCCGATGCCTGTCATTGAAGTTGAAAAGAAGCAGGATGAAGTACCCGATCATGTTAAAGTTATGATACAGCAGCGCAAGCACAAGGATGCGCCAATAAAAGATGACGCAAATTGATAATGGTTCAATTAAGTACAAGGATGAATTATTTCGTAAATTAATTCATCTTACTTCGCTCTCCATACCTATTGTTTATTATTTTATTACGACGGAGACTGCCGCTATTATTCTGGGAATACTTGCAGGTTTAGCTCTTATAATAGACTTGGGCAGGTATATTCACCCGGAGATGGGAAAAGTTTTTTATAAATTTTTTGGCTTCCTTCTGCGTGAGCATGAACTGGACCACAAAAAGAAAAATCTTAACGGTGCCACTTACGTTTTAATATCAGCACTTATCAGTGTCCTGATTTTTCCCAAAGTAATATTCATCTCTGCATTTTCAATTCTAATAATCAGCGATTCACTTGCGGCTCTCATTGGCAGGAAATTCGGAAAGCATAAATTTCTCTCCAAAAGTCTGGAGGGAACTTTAACCTTTTTTGTTAGTGCATGTATTGTGATTTTATTTACACCTAAAGTAAGCGGATTTTCTGAAGAGTATTTAATAGGATTTATTGCTGCATTCGTGGGTGCGATTGTAGAAAATATTTCATTTAAACTGGTTGATGATAATTTGTCTATTCCGCTTTCTGTTGGATTTGCTATGTGGGGATTATATCTGGCATTGCTGCCAAATCTGGAATTAACACTATCAAACGTACCGAGGTAGTTATGAAAAATTTATTATTTATACTGATTCTTTTAATCTCAGCTATCGTTATTTCCTGTGATTCTACGAACAAGCCAGCGAAAGGTTTTGAAGATGAAATAATTGTTGTGGCAGATTCACTTGAGTATGAACAGATAGTTGCATCACTTCAATTAGTATTTGAAAAAGAAATATTCACACCCCAGCCTGAAAAACTTTTCACACTGAAAAGAATGAGTGTCTCCCAACTCGAAAGAAATCAAAGAACGAAAAATATTATCATTGCTGCTCCATTGAGTTCGGGAAGCAGAACATCTCAGTACATTCAGGCTATTGTGGATTCTTCAGTAGAAAAGAAAATGGTCTCTGACTCAAATTTCGTCGCATATAAATATGACCTCTGGGCTAAAAACCAGATTGTTGCAGTAATTTCTTCAAATACCGTGCATGAGCTTAATAAAAAGATTTTAAATAACTCGGAAAATCTTCTTTATACATTTCAAAAAAAATCTGATGAAAGATTATTCAGCAATCTTTATAATCCCACATATGAAAAAATAGATATTGAAGGAAAACTTTTAAAGGATTATGGCTGGGTGATTTATGTTCAGGCTGATTTTGTTGTGGCCGTAGATAAGCCAGAAGATAAATTTGTATGGCTTCGAAGATCACCGGGCAGTGAAATGGAACGATGGATTTTTATTCACTGGATCGATAATGCAACTCCGGATTATCTCACGCAGGATTCGATTAAAGTTATTCGCGACAGGCTCACTAAAAAATTCTATCAAACCTCTGATGATGCTTCGTACGTAGTAGTTGCATCAGATAACTTTGTGGTAAAGGAAGTTAATTTTAACGGAAGGTATGCATTGTTCACTCAGGGTTTGTGGGAACTCAATGTTAAAGGTATGGGCGGACCATTCGTTAATTATTTTTTTTATGATGAAGAGCTGCGAAGAATTTATATGATTGACGGTTCCGTTTATGCTCCAAAGTATTACAAAAGAAATCTAATTCAGCAGATGGATGTGACTCTTCAATCCTTCAGAACAAAGGCTGAACTTCCTGAAGAAAGAATAGAAGAACTTCTTGAAGCAATTAAAGATTAATAATTTTTATTGAATGAATAGCCACACTCTTTAGAGTGTGGTATAAAATATCAAACTAAACAAACC
>DATIJX010000112.1:0-1995 GCA_035478175.1 Ignavibacteriaceae bacterium | reverse complement strand
AATAATTAATGAAACTTGATATCCAGGAATATGAGACGAAATCTAAATTTGTTAATGACATTGTTGAACTAAGACGATTCAGAGCAATTTTATTTTTTGAACTTTCCACCTCTGCAGGATTCATACTTTCGTCATTCTGGCCAATTAACTTATATATAATAATAATTGCAGCTATTTTATTCACTCCTTATATGCTTTATGTTCTAATTAAAGAAAGAAAATACGGTTGGATCGTAATGTTCTTTCTTGTGGTTGTATTACCCTACCCTGTACTTTACTTTATAATTGGAGACTATATTTTACTTCCTGGTTGGATGCTTCTTCCAATAATTCCATTTTATTTCTATTGTTTTATAATAAAGTTTTCCGTGGAAGATTGGCTCAGAGAATACAGCTGGGAACAGAAGCTTATTGAACAGAGAAAAGAAAGTGAGGAGAAAGAGAAGGAATGGTTACTTTAAAATTAAATTGTATGGATGATCCTGTAAATCGCAATGAAATAACTTAAAGAAAAAGAAATCAATACCGATTAAGCTGAATATGTGGGAAACAAATAACGAACTTATATCCACTCTTCTTCTTCCTTCAACCTACGCGCTTCTTCTCTTTTTCGCTCTTTACGCATTTCCTGTCCCTCATATTCTGCTAACCATTCACCTACAGTATACCTCAGTAAAAGAAAATATAAGTAAAATGGAATCATCACAACAGTCATCCCGAAAATTGTAAAAAAATAACCAAATGAAATTGAGTAATAAAATAGACACGGTAACACAACCATTACCACAAAAATTATAATCCATGCCCAGCGCTTTTCTTTTATTAAAACATAAAACAGGAATGGAGTGGACAGTACTGCAGCACCAACTATTAAGATCAGCGGATAAAAAAATATATCCGTATTTAATTTAAGAGCAGAAGCATACCTTAATATGAAAATTTGTAGAATTATTAATACAGCAAGAATCGGCAGAGGAATTCGAACCAGTAAAACTAGAATTATCCGAATTCTATTTAATAAAGCTACTTTATGATAATTATTATCTGGGTCTATTTCCATTATTTTAATCTTGTCTTTATTGCTTTAAATTTATTAGCAGGGAACACGAATCGTGCCACACCTGATATAAAAAAATCCTGTGTGAAAACGTATTCAATGATTCAACTATATTTCATGAAGTAAATTCGAGTTAATTTATTACCATAAGTTCCTTTGACAGGCTTAAGGAATCCTCTATACTACTTTTTTCAGATATCAGCCCTCTGATTTTGTTTGCGCTAAATATCTTATATGTTTTGTTCAAAGAACAACTATTGGGAACGATTGTAACATAATTCATTATGGTAATAATACTTTGTGTGATAGCAATAACTGTTTTAGGATTCGCTTATTGCTAATAATACTGATTCTGTTTGCTCCTTTTTATTTTTATTGTTTTTTGATAAAGTTTTCTGTGGATGATTGGTTAAGCAAGTATAATTGGGAACAGCAGCTTATTGAACAAAGAAAAGAAAGTGAGGAGAGGAAAAAGGAAGAATTATTGTGAGGAAAAAAATTAAAAGTTATTATTGTCTCATTTCAGCAATCAACTTACCAAAAAGCAACCGACTGTCAAATTTTTCCATTGAATTGAACATAATTGTTTTAGATATTGATGATGTAATTTTTTAGTAACCGGGGTTGAATTATGAAAGCTTTTAAATTATTTATTATTTCTTTTATTTTACTCTTTCAATACTCTTGCTCTACTGAACCAGAAAACGACTATACCTATTTTAAAATTATGGTTGATAGCCTTTCCTATCAGGACACCATTTCTGTTAGCGATACACTGAAGATAAAATTTTATGGATTTGTCGGCCCCGATGGATGTCACAAATTCTCACGCTTTGAATTACATAAAAAAACAAACGATTTAGAGTTAACAGTTTGGGGATCCAAACCAGACTATCCAACAGCGTGTCCGGAAATATTAGTTTATTTGGATGGAGAAG
>DATIJX010000111.1:0-1636 GCA_035478175.1 Ignavibacteriaceae bacterium | reverse complement strand
ACCTCTTCAATTGGTTGAAGGAAGCCAGAAAATTCCAGTGGAAAGTCTTGAGAAAGGATTTTGGCGTATCAAGCTGAACTGGACTATGGATGGAAATGGGTATTATAATGAAAGAGCAATTACAGTTGAGTAGCATTTCTCATCCTGAACTTGGTTCAGGATCTTTAGTGTTATTCGAAGATTCTGAAATAAATTCAGAATAAACTATGTCACCAGAAATATTAGCAGCATTTTTTGTTGGATTAGTCGGAAGTTTGCATTGCATAGGGATGTGCGGACCAATTGCTATTGCTTTGCCTGTTCCTGATTCATCAAACTTATCTTTTTTCACAGGAAGAATTTTATACAATCTCGGCAGAGTTGTTACTTACGCATTTCTCGGTGCGGTTCTGGGATTAGTCGGAAGTAAAATTGCACTCGCGGGTGCGCAGCAGGTTGTTTCAATCGTACTTGGAGTTGTAATTATCATTGCAGTTCTACTTCCGCAGAAATACAAAAACTACTTTGCTCAGCATCCGGTAATTCAAAAACTTGCTCATCCGTTGAAGTCAAACATTGGTATACTTTTTAGCAAAGGGACTTTCTCTGCGATGTTTCTTATTGGAATATTGAACGGCTTTCTTCCCTGCGGATTAGTTTACGTTGCATTAGCCGGAGCCATTGCCAGCGGTGATGCAATTTCAGGTGCTGCAGTTATGATTCTTTTCGGACTCGGAACTGTTCCTGCAATGTTTGCTGCTTCTGTGTTTGGCAAGTTCATCAATATTGGAATCAGAACTAAAATTAGAAAAGCTGTTCCTGTTCTGGCAATTATACTTGGAATTATTTTTATACTGAGGGGATTGAATCTCGGAATACCGATGCTCAGTCCAAAAGTTTCCACTCATACTGAAGTCTCTTCTGAGATGGAGTGTCATTGATTTAAGAGGCTGAGGCGCAGGCAAATAATTAAAATCGATCAAAACCAAATTTCCATCATACGGGCAATCATGCAGCCATCCAATCATTCACCCATTCACCCATTCATTCTTTTTATTATTTATATTTACACTAAGTAAATTTTAAATGAATAAATGCAAACCTGGCTTAAAGTTACAATCGGAATAGTGCTTTCACTGATAATTATCCTCATTATCGGCGGATATATATTTTATAATTCTCTCACCGAATCGCTTCCTGCATATGAGGGTGAGTTAAACATCCCTTCGCTCAAATCAGAAGTAAAAATTTATTTTGATAGTCTTGCTGTTCCGTACATCTTAGCAGATAACGATGAAGATGTTTCATTTGCACTTGGCTACCTTCACGCAAGGGAAAGAATGTTTTCAATGGATATGATTCGCCGTGCAGGTGAAGGAAGATTAAGTGAAATATTTGGAGTGGAAACACTGCCGTTTGATAAAATGTTCAGAACGGTTGGATTAAGCAGGGCAGCTACTATGATAAAAGAGAAAATGAATCCCGAAGGATTAAAATTACTAGAAGCATATTCACGTGGAGTTAATTTATATCTTGAAGAAAAGAAAAATAAATATCCTGTTGAGTTTGACATACTCGGTTATCAGCCTGAGGAGTGGAAACCTGAACACAGCATAATCGTTATAAGGATGATGGCTTGGGAACTTAATCTCGGCTG
>DATIJX010000110.1:0-24518 GCA_035478175.1 Ignavibacteriaceae bacterium | reverse complement strand
CCTGAGCAGCCAGTCCACTTTTTCTTTTATTGGCAGAAATCGGAAGTCCAAACAGAACAATTATGACGCATGTCATTGCAAAAGCAAAACGAGAATGATATTCTATCTGTGCAATAACCGGATTTGTGCCCGCTCGTTTTTGTGAATCAATTAAATCTGAAAGTTCACCCAGGTTCATCTCTGCAGGTTTCTGCTGCTTCTTCGTCAGGTCAACCGGCTGAAAGTGAAGATCACTTAATTTCAGGCTGTCGAAATATTCAGCCGTTTCGGTTTGATCAGTGAAAATTCTTTTTACACCTTGCCGTGCAATCCACAACCCGCTCAATGAATCGTACTCAAGTTTTTGTGCGTCTATTCTGCCTCTCATTTCTGTTAAGTCTTGTTCGTTAAAATCCTGAATGCTGACTCTGTTTGCCCAATTCAAGTTGCTGTCGAAATATGATATGCTGACAATCCTGGTTTTGCTATCCTGGAAATAAATATTACTGCCTGTAAAGCTCAATCCTTTCTTAAGGTAAGTCTGCTCGATATAGATTTTGGTTTTGTTGGCCATCGGAACAATATACCCACCGAAATAAAGAGAGATCATACTGATGAGCAAAGCTGTGACAACGAATGGAGCCATAAAACGGTAAAGACTTACTCCACTTGCCCGCATTGCAGTAAGTTCACTTAATGTTGATACCTTACCGGCAGTGAACATTGCACCAAAAAGAACAGCAACAGGAGTTATTAGTTTTATTATTTCCGGAGTGAATACAACATAATAGTGGAGGATATTAATCCACGGAACATTCTGGTCAATGAAGTCATCAAGATTTTCCATTGCGTCAATCACAAGAAATATCAGAATGAAAGCAAGCAGACTAAAAAATACCGTTTGCAGGAATTGCCGGATTAAATACTTGTCAATTATTTTCATTTGCTTCCTGTTGCGGCCTGAATTTCTTCGGAACGAGCTTTTTAAAGAAGTCGAATGTTATTGTAACTGTTTCCCTGTTTGTTTTGATGGTTAGAATTATTCCGAGGAAACCAAGCACGAAATTCGCAGCCCACATTCCGATAAAAGGTGAGAAGAATCCTCTCTCGGCAAGTTTTTCTCCTCCTATCAGAAACGCCCAATAAATAAGGAAGAAGAACAGGCTGATGCTCGCTGCAACACCGAAACCGCCCTTTCGGACCATAACGCCCAGAGGAGCTCCGATCAAAATAAAAACGATACATGCTACAGGGATAGCATACTTCTTATAAATCTCAACTTCATACTTTTCAATTTCTCTGTCAGAAAATTCCACACTTCTTGATTTTGAAGTAATATTATTTTTTGCGGTTCTTATTTTGTCGATCACTCTGGCTAACACTAATTTGTCATCAACTACAACTGCCTTAGTTGGAAAGGCAGATATAAACGATGAATCAGCGAAGAAAAATTTATTAGTCTCTGATTTTAGAAAATTGAGATGTTGTTCTCTCTCAGCCCGGAAATTGGCAACGATCGCACTCATGGTATCAACACCTAATTCTCTCTCACCCCGTATTCCTCCCTGAGATTGATGAAATGAGAACTGAGAGCCATCCATTACGATTCTGTGCTTATCAAATATCAATTTCCTGTAAAGACCTGTTTCCTTTACATCTGCTTCGTGAATTTCCCCGCGCCATAAATCCATAACAAGATTTTTCTGATCTGCAGTAAAATAAATTTTGCCCGTATTTGCAGTAACAACATTTATCTTTGCAGGAGTTGTGTAATCGTAAATTGTAACACCGCTCAGTTCATTAGTATTCGAGTTAATTGCTCTTACCAGTATTGCGTATTTAGGAACTTCCTGGGAAAAGAAACCCGGCTCCAGTGATAGTGTCGGCTTCTGCTGTGAAATATCCTGCATAAGAAGTCTTGCCTGGTGATTGGCATCCGGCAGCACTTCATCATTAAAAAGAAAAAGTAAAAATGCTAATATGATACTTGCAATAAATGGACCTCGCATCATTTTGTAAAGACTAACACCCGAGGATTTTAAAATTGTAACCTCATTGTTCTGGGAAAAATTTCCAAAAGCCATCAATGTAGCGACCAAAGTTGCCATAGGTACTACAAGCACAAGCATCCAGGATAAATTAAATACTACCAGCTTGATTAGTAACCACGTATCAAGTCCTTTGCCTACAAGCCGGTCAGCAAATTTCATCATAAACTGAAGCAGAAATATCCCCATCAGCGTAAGTGTTGAGAATATAAACGGTATAAAATGGGCTTTAAGTATATATCTGTGTGCAATCATCAAAATAAAAATAATTAAGCTGGCTTAGTTTAACAACATAATGTTTATGTATTATAATTCTACTTTGTTTGATATATTTAAAAGTAAGTTATGATAAATTCATTTTTATTGATGAGAATTATTACTTTATCCCTGATTTTTTCTTTAATGCTTTCAATATTTGGGTTTGGGCAAGACTCAACAGCGCTGAAAATTCATCCTGCCGATAATTTCCCGAAATGGCTGAAGAATGATGTGTATCATACTAACCAAACTTCAGGGATGTCTTTTATCAGAGAAAAGGATGATGGTACGAAAGAATTTTTTCTGGCTGATGACATTGGTAAGATTCACAGGTTGTTCATTCAGGATGATACACTGTTTAATTTTTCTGAAATAAAATTCAGCGATAATGTTAAACACTACCTTTCTGATTTTCCCAAGCTTGATTTTGAAGAGATATTTTATGATAGGTTTACCGGAGAAGTGTATTTAACTATTGAAGGAAATGGAGAGAACCACTTATCATATCACGGTATTTACAAATTGGAATTCAAGGATGATAACATTTTTCAAGATTCAGTTATTGCATTGGAGAAGCTTCTGTTTAAGCCAGAAGAAATTTTTTATAATAATCTTCTTCCGAATATTGGTTACGAGGGGTTTACTGCCGATGAAAATTATTTTTATTTAGGTTTGGAAAACGAGCAAATATCAGAAGGTAACTTTAGTGGGCAGACTTTAATAAGAATTGCTGATAAGAATTCGTTGACAATCGTTAAGGAAATTTCAACTGAAAACATTGATATATCAACTATTTGCGGACTTTATTCTGATGATAATTTTTCTCTCTGGGGTATTGACAGAAATCACAGAAAAGTTTTTAAATTGCTTTTAGATGAATATTTTAACATAGTTGATTTGACTTTTTTTGACATAAAAACGGTTGTTCCGAAATACAATCATTTTGAATATGTCGGCTCACTGGAATCTATAACAATTGGTTCCGAAAAATTTCTTTTTCTTGTTGACGATCCGTGGCATACTTTCTTTATACCACCAAATGAAATTTTGAATCAGCTTGATGAAAACACAATTATTAATTTTAAAAACTTTATACCAGTTATTCATAAGTTTGTGATTGAATAAACATAAGGAGTGAAAAAATGGAAAATGTAGTCGGTTATATAAACTCAAACAAAGAAAAATATGTTGAGGAATTAAAAGACTTTTTGCGAATTCCGAGCATAAGCACATTAGCGGTAAATAAAAGTGATATGATTACCGCGGCAGAATTTGTTGCCGGTAAACTTCGCGAAGCCGGGATGGAAAATGTTAAAATTATTGAAACCAAAGGTCACCCATTGGTATATGCTGACTGGTTGAAAGCTCCCGGAAAACCAACCGTTCTTGTTTACGGACATTACGATGTTCAACCTGTTGATCCGATTAATCTCTGGGATTCGCCCCCATTTGAACCAACTATAAAAGATGGAAAAATATATGCACGTGGTGCGACGGATGATAAAGGACAAATGTATATGCACATCAAAAGTGTTGAAGCTTACTTTAAGACTGTGGGCAAGCTTCCATTAAATGTAAAATTTATTATTGAGGGAGAAGAAGAAATTGGCAGCGGCAACCTGGATGAATTTGTGAATAAAAATCAGGAAATGCTTAAGTGTGATTCTGTTTTAATTTCAGATACTTCGTTATACGGACCAGGGATTCCAACACTAACTTATGGACTAAGAGGTCTCTGCTATATGGAAGTTGTTGTTACCGGACCTAACAGGGATTTACACTCAGGGACATTTGGCGGCGGTGTTGATAATCCGATAAATGTTCTTGCCGAAATGATTTCAAAGCTGAAGGATAATAACGGGAAAATAAAAATCCCCGGTTTCTATAAGGATGTAGTTAATCTTACCAAAAAGGAAAGAGAAAATTTTAAAAGATTACCTTTCTCTGAAAAGCAGTATGCAAAAACTCTTGGTTTAAAAGAATTAAGAGGAGAGAAAGGTTACACAACTCTGGAAAGAGTATGGGCAAGACCAACCCTTGATTGCAATGGTATATTTGGTGGATTTACCGGTGAAGGTGCCAAAACAGTTCTTCCTTCAAAAGCAACTGCAAAGATTAGTATGCGTTTAGTTCCGAACCAGGATCCTAAAAAAATTGCTAAGCTTTTCACTTCTTACATAAATAAAATTGCTCCCAAAACGGTAAAAGTAGCAGTTTCAGATCTTCACGGTGCATATCCAATTGCTACCTCACTGGATGATAAAGCAACTCTTTCAGCAGCAACAGCGATAGCCAAAGTTTTTGGAAAGAAGACCGTATTTATGCGCGAAGGTGGATCGATTCCAATTGTTGTGTCATTTGCAAAAAAATTAAAAGCCGCACCGGTGCTAATGGGAATGGGACTTAATACTGAAAATCTTCATTCACCAAATGAACATTTTAATCTGAACCATTTTCATCTTGGTATTTTGAGCTCCGCTTACTTTTTGGATGAGTATTCAAAATGAGATGGAAAAATCTCATTAAGAAAAATATGTAGTGGCAACAAAGCTCATATCATTTGAATTTTACTTGAATGACAACGGCATCGATCTTGCGTTAAATGCTTTATTCCAGAAGACATATAATGAAAATCATAGCTTTTATATTTTTTCTAATATTTACTTTTGGCTTTTTATCGTGTACTGATGAAAGCCAAAAGATAGAAGAAAAAGAATTTGGGATAGAAGATGTCGCCACTAATCCTGTTAAGGATGCAGAAATTCAACGTGCAAACCTTGAACACAGAAAAAAAAATGCTGGAGAACGATTCCCCTGCGATACTCTCTCTCTGATTGATTTTGTTCTGAAGAATTTTCCTGAAGGAACATACCTTGTTGATTTCGATAAAACTTTAACCTACAATATTCCTCGTTCCGCATTAATTTATTACGATAAAGATTATATACTTGGTATTATTGCAAAATCGCGGGAAGGGGAAAGACTTATCGAAGTAAAAAATATTATAGGATATGACCAAAGCTTTATTGACCTTGACAGCACAGATCTTGGAACAGCTTTCTTCTACTTAACTTTGTTTGAATGCAGAGATGAGTCATTTAAAGTAATTTGGGAATCGCCTATTCCATCTCACGGTGGATTTAATAATATGAGTCTGCACAGGTGGAATTACAAAAACACACCTTTTGTAAGAGTTAATTTTCATTATGCTCAAGGTATAGGTCATATTGACTATAATTATTTTTTTATTGATGGTTTGACTAATCAACCTCATCTTCTTATGACCTACGAGGGGATAAATTTCAAACGAACCCTTGCAAATCTGAATGATGATAATTACCCGGATTATTATGAGTATTTATATTACGATTTAGGAAACCGGGTCTTTCCAAAGGACTCAATTGGATTTATCTGGGATTCTGCAAAAAATGTTTACGTAAATACCCGCAATAACAAGCAAACACGTCTTTATTAGAACTAATCCCGTTCAACTCTTCAAAAACGAAAACTATATCCTATTTACACTTTTTATTCACTTTTAGAATTGTATATTTGTAGCCTAAAATTTGATGTTATAATTATTTTTATTCAAAAATCCTAAAAATTTACTGAATGGTTGTTACAGACGAGAAAAATTTACAGCTTATAGACTACCTTGAATCGATGGGATTTTCGTCTTTTCCTATTGATGGGTATAAGGTTATTAATGGATATTCAAATCTTGAAGTAGAGATTGATTCAATATACAATGGTGTGACGTTAAGAAATATTTCACATCAGGGAATTATTGAGCTTAAAGGAAAAGATGCACTGGATTTAGTCCACAGGATCGGAACAAACAGCGTAAAAGAGTTGGCAAAGGAGGGAGTAAAGAAAACAATTTTTACTTCTGAGAAAGGAAGAATCATCGGCTTAACTACTTTAATGAATTTTGAAAACTACCAGTTACTTGTATGTGACAGAGCAAGTAAATTGAAAGTGATGGGCTGGATAAGAAAATATGCTATTAGTGATGATGTCGAAGTTAATGATGCAAATACTAAATATAATCTTCTTGAGTTAAGCGGACCACAAGCTGAGTCTTTTACCACTTTAATTTGTGGTAATATGGTGAACGAGATTCAATCGAATTCATTTAGAATTATTCACACTGAAAACATTCTTTTCTTCCTTATAAAACTTCCGGGTGAAAGAGGAAAAAATAAATTTTGGTTTCTAGCTGATTTTGAAAATTCAAAGCGTCTGATAATGTATATGAAGGAACACAAAGGTGTTTTTAATTTCAGTATGGTTGGAGAAGAGGCATTTAATATTTTCAGAATAGAGCAGGGCCTGCCTATTGCTCTAAATGAATTGAATGATGAATTTAATCCGCTTGAAACTGGTTTGGATGAAATTATTGATTTCAACAAGGGGTGTTATATTGGTCAGGAAGTTATTGCAAGATTACAGACTTACAATAAAGTACAAAAGAAACTTGTCGGCTTAAAATTCAGCAATCCTTTAGAATTTAATAATGGTTATATCGTTCTTGAAAATAATGGAGAAGAAGTTGGAAAACTTACTTCGTATGCTTTATCGCATAAGCTTAAAACACCAATTGGTTTGGCATATATTCGCAACTCACATCTGACTCCCGGGACTCAAATCTCGTTAAAACTTTCTGACAATAAAATTGTTAATGCAGAAGTTCATCCACTACCTTTCGTAAAATGAAAATTTATACTAAAACCGGTGACAAGGGTGAAACCGGATTATTTGGCGGTGAGCGCGTCAGCAAAGATTCACTCCGCATTGCAGCTTATGGAACTATTGATGAATTAAATTCTTTCGTTGGTTATGCCATCACAGAAATCAAAGATGAAAGCATAAAAAAATATTTACTCAAAATTCAAAATTATCTTTTCACCGTTGGCGCTGATCTTGCAACACCTGAAACCGATAAAAATACAAAATTAAATATTCAGCGAACGCCGGAATCATTCCATAAAGAAATTGAAAAAATGATTGATGAATACGATGCACAGCTTGAAGAGTTGCGCAATTTTATCCTTGCCGGCGGCTCAAAAAGTTCTGCTTTGCTTCACATCTGCAGAACTGTTTGCAGGCGTGCTGAACGAGAAGTTGTGGCATTAAAAAGTTCAGTGACAATCGGTGATAATATTGTTATTTTCCTCAACAGATTATCAGATCTATTCTTTGTTCTTTCACGTTTTGAGAATAAAGTCTCAAACCATCCTGATACAAAATGGCAGCCTTAATCAGGCTTGCCTACTGCCAATTGAGCATTGCCCATTGATTTTTGGGGGTGAAATTTTGGTTTCGACGGGATTAAAGAGGCTTAGAACTGCGTACCGTGTTCCCCGAAGACACGTTAAAAAATTGGGAACAAAAATATAACTGGCGAATATAACTACGCCTTAGCTGCGTAATAAAATACGTAGCTCGTTCTCCTTTCTCCTTTTTACCGGGGTTAGAAAGAACGCCGTTTAGGTAAAATAGCTGAGTCTTTCGTCTGCGGAGATGAAGCGAATTTAACAGCAGGCAGACTTTAAGTGATCTTTGTCTGTTTGGCAGCTTAAAGTCAAAAAGAAACAGACTATGTATGTAGATGTTCTTCGGATCTTAATTTCGGACGCGGGTTCGACCCCCGCCACCTCCACCAGGCTTCGTTTTGAGTTTGGCGAAAAATGAAGCCTGCAACGGCGTAGTCTCCTTGAGACGAAGCCGTGCCAAGCATCAAAAGTAAAAGCTCAAAACTACGCCCTGGTAAACCAAGCGACATAATTAAGGAGTCAAAATGTATTACTACTTATACATTCTTCAAAGCATCAACCATCCTGAAAGTCATTACACCGGATATACGACTAATTACAAGGAAAGATTAATCAAGCATAATAATGGAGAGATACCACATACATCAAAACACAAACCCTGGAATCTGCAAACCATTATTGCATTCACTGAAAAAGAAAAGGCGATAGCATTTGAGAAATATTTGAAAAGCCATAGCGGAAGAGCATTCGCAAAGAAACACTTTTAGGCGAAGCGAAAAATGAAGCCTGCAACGGCGTAGTCTCTTTAGAGACGAAGCCGTGAAATCAGGGAGTATAAATCTTTACTCACCGATAAATTCATACCACTCATCCACCTTTAATTGCTAATACTAAACTGATTATCTAAGTTTAAATCAAAAATAAAATGAATTTATTACAGATACATACTATTGAGCAGAATGGTTTATTGGGAACCATTATAAATAAGTTCAGGAAGTTTTGGTCTTTGATAGGATTTGAAGCTTTGGTTTGGATATTGGGATTAGCTTACCTGCTATTTATTCATATTCCCGGAGAAACTCATTTTACAATTTGTCCTTTAGCTAATCTTGGTTATAATTTTTGTCCGGGCTGCGGTTTGGGAAATTCAATTTCCTATTTATTTAAAGGTGATTTCATTTCTTCATTCCATTCTCATCCATTAGGAATTTTTGCTATAACAATAATAACATTCAGAATCTTCACCATCATAAAAAATAATAGGAGGAAATATGCCTAACGTATTACAATTAATGCCTACTCTCGAAGGAGATGAAATGCTTTATGTTCAGGAACTGATTAAAGATATGAACGACAGCCAGGTACAGCAGTTTGCCATAGCTTATATGGCAAGAAGAAAAGACCCGAGCAATATATTAATCTTTACAGTTGTCGGATTTGTAGGGTTTGCAGGTATTCAGAGATTTGTATTAAATCAGATAGGAATGGGTATCTTATACTTATTTACTCTTGGTTTGTGTTATATTGGAACTATTGTGGATGCAGTGAACCATAAAAAATTAAGCTTCGAGTACAATACAAAACAGGCACAGCAAATTGCTGCAATGATCAGAAGCTTCAATCCATAAATAAATTTCTTAGGGAAGCAGTGTAAAAAATTGCTTCCCTTTTTTCTTCTCTTCATTCAATTCTAATAATGATTTTATTCTTTGCTTGCTACTGGCTCATCGGTTAAATTTCATATCGAAATGGAAAAAATTATCTTCACAAAAATGAGCGGTGCCGGCAATGATTTTGTTTTTATTGATAAGAAACAAAATAATTGGCTTCAGGTAAACACAGACTTTGTTCAAAAAATTTGTGATAGGCGAAATGGTGTTGGCGCCGACGGTCTTATTACAATTGAAGATTCCGCCACTCATAATTTTATAATGAATTACTACAACGCTGATGGTTCAACCGGAAGCTTATGTGCAAATGGTGCAAGATGTGCAGTATTGTTTGCAGCAGAATCGGGTAGATTAGCTGGAAATACCGCAGAATTTATTTCAAATGAGGTTGAATATAAAGGTGAAGTAATATCAAATTCTGAAATTAAATTTTTCCTGAATCCGCCGAAGAAAATCAAATATAATTTTAAGATTAAAGCTGGCG
Organism: Ignavibacteriaceae bacterium; assembly: GCA_035478175.1. Taxonomy (GTDB): domain Bacteria; phylum Bacteroidota; class Ignavibacteria; order Ignavibacteriales; family Ignavibacteriaceae; genus IGN2. The sequence goes on along the minus strand of DATIJX010000110.1, from coordinate 14,803 downwards.
GAAAACTGATAAATGCCCATTTCGCTGATACTGGTTCGCCGCATGTTGTTATTGATATAAACGAAAGTGAGGGATTCCTGACTTCACTTGAAAAAGTACAGGTAGAATCTTTGGGTAGAGAGATAAGGAATTTGCCAGAATTTTCTCCCGGTGGAACTAATGTCAACTTTGTTGATGTTAAAGATGGAGTAGTTCACATCAGAACTTACGAAAGAGGTGTGGAATCTGAGACTTTAGCCTGCGGAACCGGCTCGGTTGCAGCAGCACTGATTTGTTTTGTTACGAAAAAATTATCTGTTCCGGTAAAAATAATTCCTAAATCCAATGAAAAATTATTTGTAAATTTTGATGTGGAAAATTCAAAAATAAGAAACTTATCACTCACAGGTCCGGCTAAAGTTATATTTACCGGCGAAATGAAAATATAAAATTCGGAGCGCTAATGTCAAAAGTTCTATTCACTATAAATTATGATATTCAAGGGGACAAAAAAGAAGAATATCTTAAAACCATCAGGGAACTGAAAAGTTTAATTAAAGCTGAAGGATTGGAAGCTTATTCTGTTTACGAAGTTAAAGGGAAACCAAATCGATTTCAGGAACAATACATCTTCAGCTCAAACGAGGCTTTTGAGAATTTTGAAGATGCTACCGATGAGAGAATAAATATTCTAATCAACAAAATCACCGGTATGACTGTTGAGCATAGTACAAAGTATACAACTCAGACAGAGGTTGATTTATAGTAACGATCTTAACTTCTATAAGAGTTATCGGGATTTTGGCCCAATAGAAATAATTCGCAAATTTTTGAATTAAGATTTAAACTTCAAAGAACAGCAATTTTGAAGTTACATACCCTAATTACTCATTTTCCTTAGAAGCTAATCTTCTTTAATTTCTGACTAACAAAAACTTTTATCTTTATGATTGAATACGTTGGCGTTGCGCATGTACATTCCCTGTTTTCAGATGGTACGGGTGAGATACCTGAAATAGCGAAGTATGCAGATGAGTCTGACCTGGATTTTCTTCTGATTACAGATCACAATACTCTTAGAGGTTTGCAGGAAGGATTTGAAAAATGGTATGGCAAAACACTTTGCCTGATTGGGTGTGAAATAAATGATAAAGAAAACAGGAATCATTACCTTGCGTTCGGAATTAATGAAGCATATTCTACGAGATTATCTGCGAAAGAATATGTCCGTAAAGTAAAAGAAGCTGGCGGAATCGGATTCCTTGCTCATCCTCACGAAAAAAGAAACCACATGGAAGAACATCCACCATACCCCTGGGTTGATTGGAGTATCGAGGATTATGATGGAATTGAAATTTGGAATCATATGTCTGAGTGGATGGAAAACCTGACTGAGCAGAATAAATACACTTCATTTCTTCATCCGTTACGTTCAATTGTTGCTCCTCCTCCTGAGACACTAAAATTGTGGGATGAGCTTAATCTAAAACGCAAAGTGGTTGGGTTCGGCGGTGTTGACGCTCATGCTCACAAGCAGAATCTTTTTGGATTCTTTGAAGTAGAAATTTTTCCTTATAAAGTTCTCTTCAAATCTATTCATAATCATGTCCTTCTACCAGAACCATTGGTAAAAGGTAACAGCAAACAGAAGTTGGCTAAATCGAAAGCAGCGATTTATGAAGCACTAGCTTATGGTAGAAGTTTCATTGCAAATGATTATCACGCTAACTCAAAAGGATTTCAATTTTTTGCTAAATCGGGCAAGAAAAAATATTATATGGGTGACTATCTTGATCTTTCTGAAAAGATTACTTTATCTGTAACTTTGCCTTTTCAAAATGCAGAAATCAAGATCATACGAAACGGTAAAGAAATAGCCGATTTTAGCTCAGATAAAGCAGAATTTGAAGTAAAAAAAGCTGGTGCTTACAGGGTGGAAGTTTACTATTTCAATAAAGCCTGGATTTTTTCAAATCATATCAGAATCGGCATTTAATTCGCCCATAGTTCAACTGGATAGAACGTTGGATTCCGGTTCCAAAGGTTGGAGGTTCAAGTCCTCCTGGGCGTACAATCTAAATGGCAGATTGTGTTAAAAAGTATTATTTTTGCAAGGTTTTTAATTAAATAGTTGTTAACTAAAGGATTTATTAATGCTACAGAAACAGAAAAAACTTTCTAAGAAAGAAATAAAAGAAGATAAACTTTTAAATTTTTATAAAACAGCTGTTATTTTCTTCGAGAAATACAAGAACAAAATCTTTATTTATGCTGGAGTTTTAGTGGCGGTTGCTGCGATAGTTTATTTTTATGTAAATCAGAAATCTGAAAGCAATGAAAATGCCGGGTTAGAGCTTTCTCGTATAATGCTTTTATATGATCAAGGTGCATACCTTGAAGCAATTGAGGGAAGACAGGGCACCAACATTATTGGTCTTAAAAAACTTGTCGAGGACTTCGGTGGTTCAGAGAATGGAGAAACAGCAAAAATATACCTCGCAAATAGCTATGCCTTTCTTGGTAATTATGATGAAGCGTTTAAGTATTACGAAGACTACAGCGGCAGCATAGATTACTTTGAGGCAGCATCCTTAGCAGGGCAGGGCGGATATTATGCGGTTAAAGAAGATTTTGAGAAAGCTGCAAACTTATATCTAAAGGCTTCAAAAATGTCAAAAATAAACTCGCAAAATCCTGATTACTTGCTGAATGCGGGAATATATTATTTAAAGGCAGGCGAAAAGGAAGAAGCAAAAATTCTTTTTAACAGAATAAAAGATGATTACGCTACTTCGTTAGCATACAGGGAAGTTGATAAATATCTTTCAATGATTTATTAAAGATTTTTTATTGATCGATCAGCATTATTCTTTTTCTTTAATTAACTTAGTAGTGTCAGATTTCTATTTCCTAACAAAAAATAACTCAAAACTTTAAGCAACAGGATATTATTTATTTTTTTATGGCAGATACTTCAGATTTCAGAAATGGACTAATAATAAAATTCAAAAATGACTTATACAGCATTGTAGAATTCCAGCATGTAAAGCCCGGTAAGGGCGGTGCATTCGTACGCTCAACTCTTAAAAATTTAAGAACAGGGCGAGTTTTAGAAAACACATTCAGAGCCGGTGAAAAAGTTGATACTGTTAGGGTCGAGAGAAGAAAATATCAGTACCTTTTCTCCGAAGGCGATTCACTTGTTTGTATGGATAATGAAACTTATGAACAGATTAACATCCCCAGAGATTTATTCAGCGATGGTGTTAAGTTCCTTAAAGAAAGTGAAGAGGTTGAAATCCTTTTTAACGGTTCAGATATAATTTCAGTTGACATACCCATATTTATAAATCTAAAAGTTGTTGAAACAGAACCAGGCTTTAAAGGCGATACTGCCACCGGTGCATTAAAGCCGGCAAAGCTTGAAACAGGTGCTCAAATAAACGTTCCCTTGTTCATAAATGAAGGTGATCTGCTTAAAGTTGATACCCGATCAGGGGAATATTCAGAAAGAGTTAAATCTTAAAATTAGAGGCTGTATATGGATCTTGATCTTATTAAAAAACTTGTAAAAATTGTGGACACGAGCAGTGTTACTGATCTCGAGATCGAAGAAAATGGTGTGAAGATAAAGATTGCAAAGAAGATCAGAAGCTCACAGGTAATTACACAAGCACAAATTCCCGTTGCATCTACTCAACCTGTCCTTCAGCCGGCTGCTGGTGGCGCTGAACAAACTGCAAAACAAAAAGCAGAGGTTGAGCCAATTGCATCTAACCTTCACGAAATAAGGTCACCCATTGTTGGTACTTTTTACAGAGCACCGGCACCTGATGCTGATTCTTATGTTCAGATTGGTTCAACTGTATCACCGGGTAGTGTTTTATGTATAGTTGAGGCAATGAAATTAATGAATGAGATTGAATCAGATGTTAATGGTAAAGTAGTTAAGATTTTGGTGGAGAGTGGTAAACCTGTGGAATATAATCAGCCGCTTTTTTTAATCGAGCTGGCTTAACCAATTCTAAAACCTGGATAGATTTTGTTTAACAAAATTTTAATCGCCAACCGTGGCGAAATAGCACTTCGAATAATCCGCACCTGCAAAGAGCTGGGTATAAAAACTGTTGCAGTTTATTCCGAAGCCGATAAAGATTCCCTTCATGTTACTTTTGCTGATGAAGCAGTTTGCATAGGCCCCCCATTTGGAAAGGATAGCTATCTTAAAATTCCTGCAATAATTTCTGCAGCACAGGTTACCGGTGCCGATGCAATCCATCCCGGCTATGGTTTTCTTGCTGAGAATGCTAGCTTTTCAGAAATTTGTCAAGAATCAAATTTAAAGTTTATTGGTCCCTCCCCAGAAATGATTAGAGCAATGGGCGACAAAGCATTTGCTAAAGACACAATGAAAAAAAATGAAGTGCCTGTTATCCCCGGTAGTGATGGTGTAATAGATAATCTTGATGAAGCAAAAGCACTGGCAAAAGAAATTGGTTATCCAGTGATCATTAAAGCTTCTGCCGGCGGTGGCGGAAAAGGAATGAGAATAGTCTGGGAGGAAAGCGAATTTCAAAAAGCATTTCAAACTGCACGAACTGAAGCCGAAGCAGCTTTTGCTAACGGTGATGTTTACATAGAAAAGTTCATTGAAAATCCGCGTCACATCGAAATTCAGGTGATGGGAGATCAGCACGGAACTGTTTATCACTACGGGGAAAGAGATTGTTCAATCCAGCGAAGACACCAAAAGCTAATTGAAGAATCCCCATCTCCGGCTGTTGATGAAGATTTAAGAGCCCGTATGGGAGATGCCGCAGTTAAAGGGGCTCATTCCGTTAATTATGAAGGAGCCGGCACAATCGAATTTCTCCTCGATAAGCATAAGCATTTTTATTTCATGGAAATGAATACCAGAATCCAGGTCGAACATCCTGTTACTGAATTAGTTTATGACGTTGATCTTGTAAGACAGCAGATCTTGGTGGCCGCAGGAGAAAAGATTGAGACCAAACCGAAAAAGCCTCATGGACATGCAATCGAGTTCAGAATTAATGCAGAAGATCCTGAAAATAATTTCAGGCCATCGCCGGGTAAAATTACTTCACTCCATTTCCCGGGTGGTTTTGGTGTGAGGAATGATTCACATATTTATCAATCTTATTCCATTCCTCCTTATTATGATTCATTGATTGCAAAGCTTATCGTTTGGGGTAAAAACAGGGAACACGCAATTATGCGTGGTAAGCGAGCACTGAGCGAATTCATCATTGAGGGAATCAAAACAACTATACCATTCCACTTGAAAGTTCTGGAAGATGAAAGATTTAAAAGTGGTATTTTTGATACAAGCTTTCTTGAAAAATTTTAATATTCATTCAATTCAAAAAAATTTAAATAAGAGGGAAAAATGAAAATACCTGATAATGTTAAATACACTAATGACCACGAGTGGGTTCGGGTTGATGGAAATATTGGTACTATTGGCGTAACAGATTATGCACAGGGTGAACTTGGCGATGTTGTTTTTGTTGATATTGATCCTGATTTAAAAGAAATCTCTAAAGGAAATTCTTTCGGTACTATTGAAGCAGTAAAAACTGTAGGTGATCTATTCGCACCATTCAGCGGAAAAGTGACCGAGATAAATAAAAAGTTATCCGAAACACCTGAAGTCGTTAATTCTGATCCTTATGGAGAAGGCTGGATGATTAAAGCTGAATTGTCGAACCCTGCTGATCTCGACGATTTACTGGATGTGAAAGCATACAAAAGCCTTATCGGTCAATAAAAACAGCTATCGATTTCAAATAGAAATTTTTTCTATTTTAACCCGTGAATGACGGGTTTTTATTTTTGGTGAAATATTTATTTTAGGATAAATGAAACAACGCAACTTAATTCTTATAATTGATTTTGGATCCCAATACACACAGCTAATTGCTCGAAGGGTCAGGGAAGTCAAAGTTTATTCTGAAATCCATCCACATACAATTTCAATTGAAGATGTTAAATCACTAAATCCCAAAGGAATAATTCTATCAGGCGGACCGATGAGTGTATATGATGATTCCGCGCCTGATATTGATCCACAGATTTTCAATCTCAAAGTCCCATTTCTAGGCTTATGTTATGGTCTTCAGCTTATCTGCAAAAACTTTGGCGGAATAGTCGAACCAGCAACCAACCGTGAATACGGAAAATCTATTTTAAGAATTACTGACAATACGGATATACTTCGAGGTGTTGAGGATGCTTCAATTGTTTGGATGAGTCATGGTGATTATTTAACCGAATTACCAAAGGGATTTAAAGTTGTTGGCGAATCAGACCATTCTCCCATTTGTGCTATTTCAAATCCTTCAAAAAGATTTTATGGTTTGCAGTTTCATCCTGAAGTTGCGCACACCGAAGAAGGTGAAAAAATTATCAACAACTTCCTTTTCGATATCTGCAAATGCAAAGGTGACTGGACTCCGCAAAACTTTATTGATGAAAAGCTGGAAATAATTAAATCGACTATCGGCAATTCAAAAGCAATTTGTGCACTTAGCGGCGGAGTAGATTCAACTGTAGCAGCAGTTCTTGTCAAAAAAGCTATTGGGGATAATTTAATTTGCATCCATATAGACAATGGATTAATGCGTAAAAATGAGAGTGAAAAAATTGGAATACTGTTCAATGAAAAGCTAAAGCTCAATCATATTCATGTTGATGCTTCTGAAAAGTTTTTAATAAATCTTAAAGGTGTCTCTGATCCTGAAAAGAAAAGAAAAATTATTGGCAATACTTTTATAGAAGTATTTGAGGAGGAAGCATTAAAAATCAAAGATGCTCAGTTTCTCGTTCAGGGAACTCTCTATCCTGATGTAATTGAATCAGTCTCTGTAAAAGGTGCTTCAGCAACAATAAAAACCCACCATAACGTGGGTGGGCTTCCTGAAAAGATGAATCTGAAATTAGTTGAACCATTTCGCGAATTATTTAAAGATGAAGTCAGAAATGTTGGCAAAAGTCTGAATATTCCTCCGGAATTTATTAATCGCCATCCATTCCCGGGTCCTGGTCTCGGTGTGCGTGTACTTGGTGAAATAACTAAAGAGAAGCTGGATATTTTGCGTGAAGCAGATGATATTTTCATCACATCAATTAAAGAAGCTGGCTTATATAACAGCATCTGGCAAGCATTTACAGTTCTGCTTCCTGTAAGCAGCGTGGGAGTAATGGGCGATGCCAGAACATATGAATTCGTTCTTGCTTTAAGAGCTGTAACTTCTGTCGATGGAATGACTGCAGATTGGTATACATTCGAGCACGACTTTCTCTCTTCTGTTTCGAATAAAATTATAAATAAGGTCAGAGGTGTTAACAGAGTTGTTTATGATATAAGTTCAAAACCACCCGCAACAATCGAGTGGGAATAGATTTTATGGTGAACTTCATTTCATAAAATGAAAAACAAATTGTTAAATTGAATGATGATAAAATTCCTTGTAAAAACTAATTTCTTTTTATTCCTGGTAACACTGATAATCTGTAATTGGAACCTGGCATATTCTCAAGTAGTTACTGAAGAAGAAATAAATAACCAGTTTAATAGTGCTATTGCTCTCTTCAATGCAGGGAAATATGATGAGGCTCTCACCGGATTTAATAAAATAATTATTGATTATAAATACAGCTCTAAAACAACAGCTTCGGAATTCTTCAAGGCAAAGATTTACTTTGAACTTAAGCAGTACAATCAGTTTAAATATTCAGCCGGGCAATTTGCAGAAGCATATCCAAACAGCAATTATGTTGATGAAGTTAGATTGCTGCTGACTAAATATTATATTGATATTGCAAACTATTATAATGCCCTTAGAGAAATACTATTCATTATCGAAAATACCAATTCATCTTCAAATGAGTTGAAAGCCAAAGAGATTGGTGAAGGTATTTCAGCTAAATATCTCAACGAAACACAGCTTGATCGGTTAAGCTCGTCGTTTAACAGCAATAAGGTTAAATCATATTTATTGCTTCAACAGGGTAAATACTTAATTCGAAATGGTAATACATCCGGTGCCAAAAATAAATTTGAAGAATTGATAAGCAGTTACCCTGAATCCGCAGAATATAGTGAAGCTAAAAAATTAATGGATTTCTCATACAGTTCTGAGCCAACAATAACTGTAATTGGTGTTATGCTGCCTATCGAGACAAACTCGGCAGGGGAATACACTAATCAGCCGGCAGCTGAAATTCTTGAGGGAATTAAATTTGCTGTGGATGAATTTAACAAGCTCAGAAGTGATAAAATTGGATTGCTGATCCGTGACACAGAGAAAGATGTAAATCAAATAAAAAAAATAAAGGAAGAGTTTACATCACTTAATTCCCTAATTGCTATTCTTGGACCAATATTCAGTAATGAAGTACGCGCTGCGCTTGAGGAGTTTGATGATTATGACATTCCAATAATTTCTCCCACCGCAACTGATGACGATTTAACAGGCTTAAACCATCATTTTTTTCAAGCTAATCCCTCTTTCACAGTCAGGGGAAAAATAATGGCGCAATATATTTTCTATGTTGAAAATAAGCGAATAGTTTCTGTAATAAATTCTATTGAAGGATACTCGCCAATTCTTGCCGGGTCATTCACTGAGGAATTTGAAAAGTTGGGTGGTAAAGTACTAAAAAAGGAATCCTTCAGAGATGACTATACTGACTTCAGCGAACCAATTTCAAAAATTTATAGTGATTCTCTTACCATTGAAGGTGTATACATTCCGTTATCTGATAACTCTGTTACTCCTTATATCTTCTCAGAAATGATTAAATACGGCGTGAAAATTCCATTGTATGGAAATCAGGATTGGTTCACTGCTAAAGGTTTTGAGACAGCAGCAGAAATAAGTAATAATTTAGTTTTTGAATCTGATTACTTTGTTGATTTCAACTCAGATGCCTACAAGAACTTTAGCGATCAGTTTATTTCAATAACCGGGAAAGATGTAAATCGAAATGTTCTTTATGGCTATGATGCGGCGAAATATGTTTTAACTGTGCTGCGAAATACTGAACCGAGAAGAAAAAGCCTCGTTGATAAAATGATTTCGGGAATGGTTAGCAGTGGATTACGCAATAACATCTCTTTTGATGAAAGAAGAATAAATAAATTTTTGAATATTGTTCGCTATCGAGATGGTGTATTTGAATTAGTAGATAAATTTAGACTAAGCCAGTAACCAAGATGAATGAAGAAAGAAAGTTTACTGTAAAAGAGCTTCCACTTGATGATCGTCCGCGGGAAAAATTATTAATGAGAGGTTCTCAAAGTCTTTCGGATGCAGAGCTGGTTGCTATCCTTCTCAGAACAGGAAAGAAGGGAAAATCAGTAATAGAAATTGCAAGAGAGTTAATAAATAGTGAGGGAAATTTAGCAATGCTTGCAACCAAAACAGTTGACTCCCTTCAAAAAATTAGTGGAATTGGAAAAGACAAAGCTGCTACACTTGCCGCAGCATTTGAATTGAGCAGAAGAATTTTATCTCAACCGAAGTGGTTCGTTAATAAAAAAATAACTTCACCACAGGATATTGCAGAAATTTTTATCCCAATTTTAAGAGATGATAATAAAGAGAAGTTTATTGTTGTTTGCCTAAACTCGGCTAATAAGATTATCAAGCACGAAACAATTTCTATCGGAAATTTAAATTCGAGCGTTGTGCATCCGCGGGAGGTTTTTAAGGTTGCAATTGATAATTCCTCGGCTAGCATAATTTTGATACATAATCATCCGAGTGGAAACCCGGAACCCAGTAGTGAGGATATCAGGATTACGAAGAAAATTGTTGAAACTGGCAAAATTATGGAGATACCCGTATTTGACCATCTTATTATTGCTGGAGAAACTTATACGAGTTTTGTCGAAAAAAGGCTTTTTTAAAATAAAAAGTTAATTTTCCTTGAATTTTTTCAAGGCTTTCGCTATATATTAGCCCTAAATTTAATACTACTTTGTAAATATTGGGTAGTTGAAAGTTTATCTTGTGCCTAATCACAAATAATTTATTTAATCATTAATAATCGGAGGTTTCATATGAGCCTACTTAAAAATTTCAGGACCCCCGTTCTGGCCGCTGTTCTGTTTGTCAGCATGGCTTTGGTTGCGGGTTGTGGTGGTTTAAGTGAAGCTCAGATTGCTGAACTAGATGCATTGCGTGTGGAAGTTAAATCACTCGAAGCAGAAGCTAACAGTCTGAGAGATCAAAAATCACAGCTTGAAACAGAAATTCAGACCATAAATCGTAAACTGGCTGAATGCAGCAAGCAAAAGGAAGAAACTAAGGCAAACCTTGAAAAATTGCCCAAGTAATTATTAACAGGAATTTTATAAAAAAATGAAAATGGAGAAAAAAATGAAACTTGCAAAATTGTTAGTTGCTATCGTTTCCCTTTCTTTCCTGTTATCTCTTTCTTCCTTTGCACAAGAAACAGAGATGACCGTAGAAGAATGGGAAGCTGAAATGACCCGGCTTACCGGAAAAAAACAAGCTTTGATGTCTGAGATTGAAACCTTGAAAAAGGACATGGAAAATCTTAACACAGTAAAAGCTGGTCTTCAGGATCCTGAAGAATGTATAGATCAACTTTATGCACTTGTTGGTGCAACCAGAAGTGACGTTGACAATTTTAGAAATGCAGTCAATGAACTTGATGGTAAAATCAAAAGAAAAGAAAGTCCTAAAGCTGACAGACAGGCTGATCTTAATGCTTTAAAGATGAACAAAATAAGTGCACTACCTGAATTTTTCGATAAAGTTCATAACAGGATGCAGCAAGCTCTTGATGAATGGATTGATGCTCCTCCAGTAATATCCTACAAGGTAGTCAAAGGCGATCACCTCTGGGGAATTGCTCGTAAGAAAGAACATTATGGAAACGCTTTTGCTTGGCCTGTAATTTATCAAGCAAACAGAGAAAAAATTAAAAATCCGGATCTAATCTATCCTAATCAGGAATTCTCTATTCCTCCTCTAACACAGGAAGAAAAAGATAAATATGAAAAGCTAAGATCAAATTACAAACCAGCTCCGGTGCAATAAAATTATTTTAGCTTGTTTAACTTAATTTATTTTGGAAGAACCCTTGTCCCGCTTTTGGGATGAGGGTTTTTTCATTTAAAGAACGAATATGACTTCAGGTGAAAAGAAAATAATAATTGAAAATATAAACATGCTGGATCTTCTTGGATTCAACGATTCTAATCTTAAAATTCTTGAAGACAGATTTAACGCTTCCATCACTGTAAGAGGGGATAATGTTATTATTAAAGGTGTTATTGAAGAGGTTGAACTAATTGAGAAGATTCTTAAAGAAATGGCTTATGTTCTTAATACCAGTGGAAGACTAGGCACAAATGATGTCAACACTATCCTGGAGCTTACTATCGAAGGAAAAGAAGTCGTTGATGAAGGTGAGCTGGATACGATTGTGCTTTATACAAAGAAAGATGTTATTAAAGCAAGAACCCCAGGACAAATAAATTACATAAATCTGGCCCGGAAGAATGATATTTGTTTTGCAATCGGACCTGCAGGAACCGGAAAGACATATCTTGCCGTTGCTATCGCTGTATCAGCACTGAAGAGAGGTTTAGTTAAAAAATTAATTTTAGCGAGACCTGCAGTAGAGGCAGGAGAAAGTCTCGGATTTCTACCTGGTGATTTTCGTGAAAAGATTGAGCCTTACCTTCGTCCTTTGTATGATGCACTTGATGATATGATCCCTTCGGAAAAATTAAAAAACTACATTGAAAAAAGAATAATTGAAATAGTTCCACTTGCTTATATGCGAGGCAGAACTTTGAACAATGCTTATGTAATTCTTGATGAAGCTCAAAACGCCACGACAATGCAGATGAAAATGTTTCTTACAAGGCTTGGTGGTAGTTCAAAGTCAATAGTAACAGGTGATATAACGCAGATTGATCTTCCCACAAAACAGGTCAGCGGATTGGTTCAGGCTAAGGAAATACTATCCAAGGTCGAAGGGGTTGCTTTTGTTTATTTTGATAAAGGTGATGTCGTTAGGCACAAGCTGGTAAAAGACATAATTGATGCTTACGAGAAGTTCAGCAATGATAAAAATGGGAATTCCTAAACTTTCTTTTTACTCTCCTCCCAGTAAAGGTCCATCTCTATGAGATTTGAGTCGGATAACTTTTTCCCCATCGCTTTTATTTTTTCTTCAACATAACTAAATCTTCTAATAAATTTTGAGTTAGTTTTTCTCAAGGCGTTTTCCGGATTAATGTCGAGGAATCGAGCATAGTTTACCAAAGCGAAGAATACATCACCAACTTCATCTTCAAGTTTGTTATGCAAATCTTCAAAACTTTTATCTTTTAACTTTAATTTTTTTTCTTCTATCTGGTGCATTTCCTCAATTTCTTCAATTACCTTTTTCCAAACGTCTTCTTTCTTTTCCCAGTCAAATCCTACTTTTGATGCTTTTTCCTGAAGTCTGTGTGCTCTTTGCAATGCAGGAAGCATTTCAGGTACACCATCAAGAACAGAATTTCTTCCTTCATCAAGTTTTATTTCTTCCCAATTCTTTTTTACTTCATTTGAACCTGAAACTTTTACGTCGCCAAATACATGCGGATGTCTTCTTATTAATTTACTTTGAATTGAATCAATCACATCATCAATTGTAAAGTTGCTAGACTCCGAAGCAATAACTGTATGAAATACAACGTGAAGCAGCAGGTCACCAAGCTCGCTTTTCAAGTCATCATAATTTTTCTTTTCAATTGCTTCAACCACTTCATAAGCTTCCTCAATGGTTGCAGCTTTTATTGAGTCGTTGGTTTGCTCACGATCCCACGGACATTCGTTTCTCAATCTTTTAACAATCTCGACGAATTCGTTAAATTTGTTACCAGTCATAATATAAATCCTTGTTCTAATTGCAATATTTAAACACTTGATTCAGTTGTATTCAAATTTAATCAAAAAAACTATCTGAGTAGAAAAAGAGGAAAACATGTTTGAAGAAAAACTTAAACAAATGGGAATAACTATTCCTGAAACTGTCAAACCACTTGCTGCATACATCCCGGCAATGCAGGTTGGTAATCTTGTAATGACATCCGGGCAGGTGCCGATTTCTGCCGGAGCAGTAAAATACTCTGGCAAAGTAGGAAAGGATCTTACCGAAGAGGAAGGAAAGGCAGCAGCGAAACTATGTGCTTTAAACTGTCTGAGTGCAATTAAAAGTGTAATCGGCAGTCTTGATAAAATAAAACGAGTAGTGAAGTTAACGGTATTTGTCAGCAGCGCTGAAGGATTTACTGCTCAGCCAAAAGTTGCAAATGGTGCATCTGAATTTATAGTTGAAATCTTTGGTGAAGCAGGAAAACATGTTCGCAGTGCTGTTGGAGTAAGTGAGCTTCCTTTAAACTCTGCGGTTGAAATTGAAATGATTGTTGAAGTAAATAGTTAGTCAAAGCTCACAGGCTCAACCAATTTATGATGATCTGATTTCCACTGGGAGTCAGAATTGATTCCGGGTGAAACTGTATTCCTTCGAGAGAAAAGATTTTATGACGCACACCCATAATTTCCCCGGTTGAAGCTTTAGCTGAAATTTCAATTTCATCAGGCAAGGTATTTTCTTTGACGATCAAAGAGTGATAACGCATTGCATCAAATTCGTGTGGAATATTTTCAAAGATGGTTTTGTTGTCGTGATTAATTTTTGATGTTTTTCCGTGGTAAATATTTTCAGCATTTATTATATCCGCACCGAATAAATAACAAATCGCCTGCATACCGAGACAAACGCCAAGAATCGGAATTGAATTTCCAAATTCTTTAATGGCTTCGAGAGTCAATCCTGAATTTTCAGGTCTTCCCGGGCCAGGGGAAATTAAAATTTTATCCGGCTGAAAATTTCTGATTGCAGTAATGTTCTCATCATTCCTCAATATTAAAAGTTCGTTTTTATATTTTCCCAGCAACTGAACTAAATTGAAGGTAAACGAGTCATAATTATCAATTACGAGTATTTTCAAATAAAGCTCTTAATTTTTTCAAAATAGAAGATTAATAAACATTCTAACCAAATTGTTCCCTTGAAACTAAGATTTGGCAATGGGTATATTTGACCGCACAAAATTAAAGGAAAAAGTTTTAATGCAAAGAGAAATGTTGAAGTCTAAAATACACCGGGTTACGGTTACTGAGGCTGAGCTTTACTATGAAGGAAGCATCACAGTTGATAAGGATTTGTTGGAGGCGGCAGATATTTTACCTTATGAAAAAGTTCAGGTATTGAATTTTAATAACGGTTCACGGCTTGATACATATACAATTGAAGGAACTTCAGGCAGCGGAACGATTTGTCTTAATGGTCCGGCAGCCAGGTTTGGCTCCGTTGGTGATGAAATTATTATTGTTAGTTATGTTCATCTTCCTGATGAAGATGTTAAGAAATTTAAGCCTAAAGTGGTCATGGTAGATAAAAAAAATAAAATCACGAAGGTCATATAAAAAATTGTCAGTAGGATTCTTGTTGCTTTTTGTAAGTTATTTATATAAAATTGAATTAAAATTTCAGGTGATGATGTGAAAAATTTATTATTGATTACTTTTTTGTTGTCAGCAACATTTACGTTTGCTCAATTCAGAGATAGCGGCTTTGAAACTAATAGTGTTAAGGAAGGAATTGTAACTGAAAACTCAAATTCTCTTTTTGGATTTCTTAACTCAGATGATTTTATAATGCGTCATTCCTTCAGCTTGAACTATTCAACATTCGCCGGGCAGGG
>DATIJX010000109.1:0-5559 GCA_035478175.1 Ignavibacteriaceae bacterium | reverse complement strand
AACCACAATTCTTACTGAATCATTAATCCTTAGAATTTTTGGAAAAGTAACTGTAAAATTTTCTTCTAACTTTGGATAGCTGTAAACTGAATAGCATGAAATCAATACAGAGAGTGACAGTATTTTATAAGCATATCTAATCACCGAGAATTATATCCTTTTCTGGAATTGGGATGAAATTTTTCAATATATATTCTTGCTCAACATCAAAGGTTTTCTGAACCAAACGTGTCGCCTTCTTCAAGGTTTCCGGATTTAAATCCTTTATAGAACCATCTTTTCCTCTGTTCTGATGTACCGTGAGTAAAACTTTCCGGAACAACATAGCCCTGCGTACTTTTCTGAATACGGTCATCACCAACAGCACTGGCTGCATTAAGTGCTTCATCAAGATCTCCCTCTTCAAGCAGATTCGTTCTGTTAGCATAATGAGCCCATACACCGGCTAAATAATCTGCCTGTAATTCAAGTCTAACCAGATACTTATTAAATTCCTTTTCACTCACCCTGGAACGCAGAGCATTCACTTTTTCATTTATACCAAGAAGAGTCTGTACGTGATGACCAACTTCATGAGCAACTACATATGCCATAGCAAAATCTCCCGGAGCTTTGAACTTTGTCTTCAGCTCATCATAAAAACTGAGATCAATATATAATTTGTAATCACCGGGACAATAAAAAGGTCCGGTTGCAGCTCCTGATAAACCGCAAGCAGACTGCACGCTGCCGGTATACAAAACAAGTTTTGGATATTTATAGCTTATACCTTGCTGGCGGAATAATTCAGTCCATACATCTTCAGTCTCGGCAAGAACAACAGAAACAAATTGTGCGAGTTCATTTTCTTCAGCGGTTCCTTCATACGAGGAAGTTGTACCAGTGCCATCCAGTTGTACATTATTTATCAGCTGAGTAGGATCCCCGCCAAGAAAGTAAATCGCAAGGATAAGAATAATACTTCCAATTCCCCCGCCAACCATACCTTTTGAGGTACGACCACGGCGGTCCTCAACATTACTGCTTTCTCTTCTTCCTTTCCAACGCATTAGAATTCCCTTTCTATAATAAATTATTGGGATAAATTATCTGGAATAGTTCTACAACAATAGATGCAAATATCTTATCATTATAGACAAAAGCAAAACTTTTTTTTGTTAAGTTTTCTGTATTGATTAATATTTACATAGTTATTTATAAAATTATTGGCGGTAATAAGTATGCGTAAAGTAATCTATCCTGGCACATTTGATCCTGTTACATACGGACACATTGATTTAATTGAACGAGCAATCGAACTTTTTGATGCAGTGGTTGTGACAGTTGCGGTCAATCCCGGTAAGGCACCGTTATTTTCTACTGAAGAAAGAGTAAATATGTTGAAGGAAAGCTTAAAAGAATTCCACAATGTTTCGGTAGATTCATTTGATGGGTTGGTTGTGGAACACGCTAAGATAGTTGGTGCGACTTGCATCCTGAGAGGTCTTCGTGCAGTAAGTGATTTTGAATATGAATTTCAAATGGCATTGATGAACAGAAAACTTGCTAATGATATAGCAACAGTTTTTCTAATGCCGCACGAGAAGTTTACTTATCTTAACTCAACAATAATCAGGAACCTTGCAAGCTTAAAGAGTGATGTAAGTGACTTTGTCCCACCTATCGTTGCAGCAGCACTGAAGAAAAAATTTCAAAACACTTAATAAAAGTAAGTCGATCAGAATTATTGGGAATAAAAAAGGGCGTCAACTGACACCCTTTCCTATTTGTGAAAATCACAAAAAAATTTTATCGGACGTTCAAATACGCGAAAAAAATTAACTTAAAAAAACAATTGTAACAAGCAGAAATAACGCACTGAAAACGAAGCTTGTTATAATATTTAATGCAGTATTCTTTTGCATAAGACTTAACCAAATTTTTATTGATGAATTTTTAACTGGTTTATTTTTTCAACTATTATACCGCAATGGTTAACTTATTTAATTGTATTTCAGAAAGAATACGCAAGAAATGATGTAAATTCTACTAATTGTGAGTGTAATTTTGATAGCTTTTTGCGGAGATTACCTGCTTAGAAAGTGTGAATAAGTCAAAAATGTCACCGATCAAATTCGATTAAAAATCAATACAGCAAAACAATTGAGGCGTGCTCAAAATTTCATAAAAAAACCGCAGCAGAGAGATAAACTCCACTGCGGTATAATGAAATATTAAGCTAAAACTATTTGGATAAAATCATCTTCATAGTTTTTGTGAACTCTCCGGAAATCAACGAATAGAAATAAATTCCACTCGATAAACCTGAGGCATCGAATCGTAATTCGTAACTCCCAGCATTTAGTTCACCTTCAATAATGTTTGCTACTTCATTACCCAGAACATCAAATACTTTCAATGAAGTAAATCCGCTTTGAGGAATTATGAAACTGATTCTGGTTGAAGGGTTGAACGGATTAGGATAGTTTTGATTTAGTGTGAAATCATTAAATACTTCTAGTATAGTCACTTCAACTTCACTGCTGTATTCAAAACTTCCATTGAAATCAATTTGCTTCAAACGGTAAAAATATTTTCCCGCAGAAACCGAATTATCAGAAAATGAATAGTATTGAGTTTCGGTTGAGCTTCCGTTACCATTAACAAAACCAATATTAGTCCATTCATTTGATTCAGCATTTCGTCTTTCAATCTGGAAGCCATAGTTGTTAAGTTCAGTCGCTGTTATCCAGCTCAAAGTTACCTCACTGCTAAATACTTCGGCTGAAAATGAAACCAGTTCAACAGGTACAAATGAGAATGTGTACTCATAAACTCCCTGACCAGTTGCAGTTCCACAACCGGCAAAAAGTGTATGGTTACCTGTTGAATTGAATACAAGTGCACGAATGCCATACGTATTTAGCATAGTTCCACCATTGAATGCAGACCAGTTTTCACCTCCGTCTGTTGTCATCCAGACTCCGATATTAGTTGGAGTTGCTCTATCCAACCCAATATAAAATTGGTTACTAAATAAAGGTCTGATAGCAGCAGAACGGATTAATGTGCCGACATCTGTGGGAAGCCCGTTATGTTTTTTAGTCCAGTTAGCACCTTCATCTGTAGAAAGATAGAAGCCACCATTAGCAGTATTAATAAACAAACCTGCAATAACAACATTTGGATTTGCTGTACTAACCTGAATTGTTCTAACAGGATTTATTTCTGCTGGATCAGTTGGAAATCCATTGCTTGCTAAAACCCAGTTTGCCCCTCCATCCGTACTCTTATATATGGCAGAAGGACCGGTTGAGGTTGCAACCTGAAAAGAACTCCCTGCGTAAATAGTATTAGGATCAGTTGGTGACATGGCAAGTGAAAGAAAATTTTTTATAGTTCCAATTCCATTCGTAATCGGAAACCAGTTTGCCCCTCCATCGGTAGTTTTATATAATCCGTTTACTGCGTCGGCAGTACCATTGAAAATAGTACACCAAACAATGTTTGGATCAAAAGCGTGAACCAGCAAAGCTTGCACTCCGAGAGTACCCGCGGGTTCTGATATACCGTTAACAATTCTGGTCCATGAATCTCCTCCGTTTGTAGTTTTATAAACACCGTCATTTGCACCAGGTGCAGTTCCAGCGTATACAATAAATTGTCCGATTGGATGATCTTTAGCTATTGCGATTGCCTGAACCTGAGTATTTAATAATCCATTATTTACAGGTGACCAGGTTAAGCCACCATCCGTCGATCTGTTAACTCCCTGGTCTAAACCACAGGCAAACATTACATCCTGGTTAAGTTGATAGATGTCCATACCGTAAATACGGCCGATAGTGGTTGTGGTAGTAGTCCAAACATCAATTCCCTCCTGTGAATAAATAAAAGGTGCGAGCAGAAGGAAAAGAAATCCAATTGAAAAAAACTTTTTCATAAGCATCCTCCTAGAATAGATTAATAGTTTATGAATTAATTAGGGAAAAGGAAAACGATGTGAGCTGATAAAACCATAGGCACCCTCCTGAATAGTTGATTAATTTCTTTCACAAAAGATTATTAATCCTCTTGAACAAAGGATGTAAAAGTGAGTTAGGTTTGAGTTCGGGTTCGCGTCCAAGTTTCGCTGCACTTCCATCCCTAAGCACAGAGGACTAATTACAGCGGAAACTTTATAAATAAAAAGATGATAGTCAATAGGCAGTCAATTGTTATTTGTTGAATTTTCTACCTAAGTAGCACGAAAAGTAATTCTTTACTTATTTATCAACTCAAGATTCCCTCTGAATTAACTTGCTTATGGGGCACAGTACAAATAATTTTCAATAGTAAATTTTTATTATTTAAATAATCATCAAACTACAGGGCTGAAATTATGAGCTTAAGTCTTATCGCTAAATCAATAAAGCCCTCCCCTACCCTTGCACTCAATGAGAAGTTTGCAATCTTAAAAGAGAAAGGTGACCCAGTAATTCATCTCGGTGGAGGAGAGCCAAAAACCCGTGTTCCAATGGAAGCTATTATGGCTACTGTCTCACACGTTAACACTGGAGAAGTCAGGTATGCACCTGCTGATGGAATACCTGCACTTAAACAAGCTGTTATCAGATACACAGAAGAATTTTACGGCAGGAAAGTTACACCGCAGAATATCATCGCTTCGAGTGGTGCAAAGCAGGCTTTGATGGTTGCGCTTCAGGCAATTCTTAATCCGCAGGAAGAAGTTATTTTTCCTGCACCTTACTGGGTAAGCTATCCTGATATGGCAAGGTTGGTTGGTGCAATCCCCGTTCCTGCTTTACCTGAGGATGGTACTTTCTATCCAAGATTAAAAGATATTGAAGACCGAGTTGGTTCATATACAAAAGCTGTAATTATTAATAGTCCAAACAATCCAACCGGTGCAATGTATTCTGAAGAATTTATTTCAGATGTTGTACAGTTCTGTGAGAAGAAAGATATCTGGCTAATAATGGATGACATTTACCATCGTTTAATATTTGATGGAAGAAAAATTATCAACCCCCTCAAGTATGCAAAGAAGCAGGATGAAAATTCCAAGCTGATAATTGTAAACGGAGTATCTAAGCAATATGCAATGACTGGATTCAGAATTGGCTGGGCAGTTGGCAATAAGAAAGTAATCGCTGCTATGAGCAACATACAGGGACATCAAACCTCTGGCCCTTCTGTTCTTTTACAGAAAGCTGCTGTTGGTGCATTGAATGGAATTCAATCAAGTGTTGAATCTTTACGAGTAACTCTTGAGAATAACAGAAATGTAATGATTGGGTTGTTAAACTCCTTCGAAGGAGTCAAAGTAACTAAGCCTGATGGAACATTTTATTGCTTCGCTGATTTCAGTGCATACAATAAAAGTTCAAATGCTCTTTCAGCGTTTCTTATTGATAAAGTTCAGGTGCTCACTGTTCCCGGTGCTGAATTCGGAGTTGAAGGATATTTAAGATTAAGTTACTGCGGAACAATCAAAGATATCCAGGATGGAATTGAAAGAATGAAATGGGCGCTTGATCCTAATTCACCTAACGAACTTTACATCGGCGACAGAAAATT
>DATIJX010000108.1:0-36863 GCA_035478175.1 Ignavibacteriaceae bacterium | reverse complement strand
CGGCATAAATGCAATCAACCTGAAGAAGAACGACAGGCTTATAGAAGTTAAAATGACGGACGGAACAAACGATATCATGATTGGAACGCGCAATGGTTTTGCCGTGAGATTTAATGAAAAAGACGCGCGTGACATGGGCAGAACAGCAACCGGAGTACGGGGAGTTCGTCTGGGCAAAGGTGATAAAGCTGTTGGACTTCTTGTTATTAAACGCCAGGGAATGAGCGTGCTTGTTGTTACTGAAAAAGGATACGGCAAAAGATCAGACGTAAATGATTACAGAATAACTCATCGCGGCGGAAAGGGTGTGATCACAGTAAAGACGAGCGACAAGATTGGAAAAATGATAGCATTGATGGAAGTGAATGATAACGATGAGCTGGTCATCATTTCCACAAAGGGAATGGTTATACGGCAAAGCATGAAAGATATTCGTGTGATGGGAAGAGCAACACAGGGCGTAAGAGTAATCAGGCTGAAAGATGGCGATTCGATTGCCGACATTGCTAAAGTTGTGCCCGAAGAGGAAGGCGAAGAAGCAGAAGAATAATCAAGGCCAAGATTCTATTTTAAAAGGGACGATGCCAGTCCCTTTTTTATTAAATTGAATAAAAGAAAAAACCCGGGGCAACATCAAACACATAGTAGATGCACAATGAAAAAGTTATCCATCATATTTCTCACAATATTAATTTCTGTTAAGATATTTCCGCAATTAGTGGATTCTGGATTAGAAAGCATTAAGAGAGATGAACTTTTACGAACAGTTAAGATTCTTGCCTCTGCAGAATTTGATGGAAGGCTTCCGGGAAGCAAAGGTTACAACAAGGCCGCTAACTTTGCTTCAGAAAGATTTGCAAAGATTGGCTTGCTGCCAGCAGGCGACGAAGGATTCTTTCAATACCTGAATGTTGAATACAATAAAATTGATGCACCGGCTGTTTTCAATTTAATAATGAACAACAAGAGCTATCCTTACCTTCTCGGTAAGGATTTTGTGTTAAGAGGATTTACCGGCGCAGGCAACCTTAATTTGCCGGTTGCATTTTGTGGTTACGGAATTTCCAGACCCGATCTCGGTTATGATGATTATGAAAAGATAAATGTGAAGGACAAAATCGTATTGGTGTTCAAACAAAATCCTTCCTGGAAAATAAATGACGAATCCTGGGGTAATGAATATCCAAGAGAAAAATCACACATCGCTTATAATCATGGAGCGAAGGGAATTCTTTTTGTTTCCCAGCCTAATGATGAAAAAACGCAACCGTTGATTGGCAGTGTGATGCACGGAGAAGGAGAACAAATCGATAGCTTTCCACAACTTCATATTTCGTTGGAAGCCGCCAATGATTTCTTAAGCTTTATAAACATGTCAATCAATGAATGTCAGACCAGAATAGACGAAAAGAAAACTCCATTTTCATTTCTGACAAAACGGAAGGCTGAAATAATAGTTAATGCACAATATGAGAAGTCAGCAAAAACTATGAATGTGGTTGGAAAGATAGAAGGAACCGATCCGAAGTTAAAAGAAGAGTATGTTATAATTGGTGCCCACTTAGATCACGTTGGTTCCCAGGCAGGACTTTTATTCCCCGGGGCAAATGATAATGCTTCGGGTTCTGCCGGCGTTATGGAATTGGCAGAAGCTTTTCAACTTAGTAGTCTGGAGCCTAAACGAAGTATTCTGTTTGTGCTTTTTGCAAGCGAGGAACAGGGACTATTCGGTTCAAAATATTTTGTAGAGAATCTTAAGATCGATTCAGAGAAGATAGTTGCAATGTTTAATCTTGACAGCATTGGTTCGGGTGACAGCATACAGGTTGGCAACGGAAAAAGCTCTCCGGAATTATGGAACCTTGCAAGAAAAACTGATAAAGAAAATTATAATCTCGTAGTTGAAGATACCTGGAGCGGTGGCGGTGCAGACTTAACACCATTCTATGATGCAGAAATCCCCGGTTTATATTTCGTTTCGAAATACAGCTATGAACATCTTCATCTCCCAACAGACACACCCGAAACTTTGAACGCAGATCTGTTTGAGAAAATTGTTAAGCTCGTTTACCTGACAGCAAGAGAAATTGCAGATGGAAATTACAATAGAGAAACATTAACAAAGTAAAACAAGAAAATGTTTAAAGATCATCTTATTCACTTGTTTAAATACAACGACTGGGCAACGGGAGAAGCAGCGAGGCGTATTAGTGTAGCAAAGAACAACGAGCAAAGAGTTTATAATTTGCTTTCACACATCGTAAATTCGCAAATGATCTGGCCGAACAGAATATTGCAAAAAGATATTGTTATCAACCCCTGGGAAAATCATATTGTTGAAAGATGTGTTGAGCTCTCAACAGAAATCTCTTCTGAATGGATTAATTTTCTTGAAAGTCTGGAGGAAGCAGAACTTGATAAGCGGATCAAATATAAAAATAATAAAGGCGAAACTTGGGAGAACACAATCGGAGACATTGTCACCCATATAATAAACCACTCAACTTACCACAGAGCACAGATAGCGCAGCTAATGAGGCAGTCAGACGATCAGCCACCAAAGACCGATTATATTATTTATCAAAGACATTTTCAGAAGTAGATTACACTTATACCACACGTAACAATTTTATCAATTCGGTAACGTTTTGCGGCTTGGCGAAGAAGCGGATTTCGAAGTACAGAACAGTCTGCCCGCACAAAGATAATAGAAAGCAGAAAACTTTCTTTACGAACTTCAACCGCCATAGCAGCAAGGGGCCATTATGCCCCGTGCTTTTTTTGTCGTGTCGTAAGTGTCTGTCCGCTGTGCAGTATGGAGTTTACTTTTTATAGTGCAAGTTTCCACTTTGCAGTGGCATTTCTCTAGGTTTATAGAGAAATAACATTTCAAATAGCATGAATGAGGATGGGTGGGTTACTTACTTTTATTTAAGCTCTTTACTTTTTTTATTACAGCTGAATTCATTTTAGTCTTGTAGTTAAGAATTTGATTGCGAATTTTTTTATTGCCGACTGAGAGAATCTGAACAGCAAGCAAGCCAGCATTTTTTGACCCGTTTAAGGCGACAGTTGCAACGGGAACACCAGTTGGCATTTGAAGAATGGATAAGATAGAATCCCAACCATCTAATGAGTTTGAAGATTTTATTGGAACGCCGATTACTGGCAGAGGCGAAATGGCGGCAACCATTCCGGGAAGATGAGCAGCACCTCCCGCACCCGCAATAATAATTTCTATACCTTTTTTGTGTGCATTTTCTGCAAAGTCGTACAATCTTTTGGGTGTGCGATGTGCTGAAACAATAGTAATTTCAAAAGGCACATTGAATTCATCTAAAATTGCTGCAGATTGTTTCATAATTGGCATATCACTGTCTGAACCCATGATGATACTTATAATTGGTTTTACCATGATTTTATTTTTAATTTTTGTTTAACTATTTCCGCGTTCTTCATTGCTTCCTCTATAGAATGAGAGAGAATTGTAACATGCCCCATTTTTCTAAATGGCTTAGTTATTTTTTTTCCATACAGATGAATTTTTACTCCCTCTACCGCCATAGCTTCGGTTAATCCTTCGTATTTAACTTTGCCTTCATAACCTTGTTCGCCCAATAAATTAATCATTACGGCAGGTGATTTTAAATGAGTGCTTCCTAATGGAAAATTAAATATTGCTCTTAATAATTGTTCGTATTGCGAAGTTATCGCACTTTCAATAGTATGATGTCCGCTATTATGCGGACGGGGAGCAATTTCATTTATCCAAACTTTGTTTTGATTGTCAACAAACACTTCTACGGCTAATAATCCACAGAAGGTTAATGAAGAAATTATTTTTACAACAAGTTGCATTGCTTCTGTGCTTATTGATTCTTCTATTGATGCAGGACAAATTAGTTTTTCAACCAAGTTTGCTGTTGGGTTAAATTCCATTTCTACAGGAGGAAAACATTTTATTTCTCCATGATTGTTTCGAGCTGCAATGATTGATATTTCCTTTTTTATGTTAATACTTTCTTCAATCACGGATTCTCCCTCCAAAAGATTTACAACATCAATATTTGTTTTTATTGCTGCCACTCCTTTTCCATCATAACCACCTGTTCTTAGCTTTTGAACAAAAGGAAACCTTAATTCTCCATTTTCAATTGCTGTAATAATTTCCTGCTTTGATTTATATAACTCAAAGAACGCAGATGGAATATTGTGTTTTAAATAAAATTCTTTTTGCCGTCCTTTGTCTTTAATCAATTCAAGCGTTTCAGGGTTGGGATATATTTTTAATCCTTCCTGTTTTAGTTTCTTTAAAGCCCCAATGTTTACATTTTCAATTTCAAAAGTTATCATATCAACTTTTTTACCAAAATTGTAAACGTCATCAAAGTTGAGATAATTACCCTTTACAAAAACAGAGGAACAGGATGCGGCAGGGCATTGTGCGTCAGGGTCAAGAATGAATGTTTTTATATCCCAATTGCTGGCTGCAAGAGCAAGCATTTTACCTAATTGTCCTCCTGCTATAATGCCTAATTTAAAATCTGAAATGACGAGCTGTTCCATTTTTATTTTTAAATTTTAATGAACAGCAGTTACGATTAAATAATACAAAGGCATTCCAATGGTGATGTTGAAAGGGAATGTAATTCCTAAGGCCATTGGGACATAAAGTCCAGGGTCGGCTTTGGGAGCTGCTATACGCATAGCTGCTGGCACTGCAATGTAGGATGCACTGGCAGCCAGTATGGCGAAGATGAAACGGTTGCCTATGTCGTGAATGAACAAGCCGCTAAGTGCTGCTACTAAGCAACCGTTTATCAAAGGAACTACGATTGCAATTGCGGTGGCAAACCAACCGTATTTTTTGAATGCCGAAAATCTTCTTGCTGTAACCATTCCCATTTCTAATAAAAAAATAGCAAGAAATCCTTTGAAAATATCTGTTGTGAATGGTTTGATTCCTTCGGCTTGTTTGGTGTCGGCAATTAAGCCAATGATTAAACTCCCAAGAATCATTAACACACTTCCATTGATGAATGAGTGTTTTATAGTTTGAGTTAATTTTCCTTTGCTGCGATTTTCCGAATCATATTTCATTAACAAAATAACTCCCATAATAATTGCAGGAGATTCCATGAGTGCCATAACTGCAACCATGTGCCCGCCATAAGATATTTTTTGTGCTTCTAAAAATGAAACGGCTGCAACAAAAGTTACTGCACTTACTGAACCATAAGCAGCTGCCACAGCACCCGCATCGCTAATGCTCATTTTGCGTTTTAAAATATAAAAAATGTAAAGCGGAATGATAGATGCAATAGCCACTCCGAACAATAATGAATAAATTATTTCGGTAGTAAAACCGCCGTGTGATAATTCTTGTCCGCCTTTAAAACCAATGGAGAAAAGTAAATACAGCGAAATAAATTTGCTGGATGATGCAGGAATTTCAAGGTCGCTTTTTACTATGACAGCAAAAATTCCCAAGACAAAGAATAATAATGTTGGGTTGGTTAAATTGGAAATTAAAATTTGAAATTCCATTGATGCGATTTATTTATTGTTTAAGCGTTAGTTGAATTATTTGATTTGCTTTTTTTGAAGTAACAAGTTCTCTGATTAAGATTTTGTTTTGAATGATTTGTTGTTGAAGGCAGTTGGGCTTCTTTAATTCCGCGGCCTGATAATTGACAATTAATTCGGCTAATTTTATTTGTTGCTGTTCAACTGTTTTTTCTTTCATCACAAACGCATAATTATCTTTCAATAGATTTTTAATTACAGTTTCGGAATAGCCGCCAGTATTGTTTTCATTTGTCAAAGCATTATTTATAAACCGGCAAGAAGTATCACTTACAACAAAAATTTCAGTGATGTTTTCACGATTAATAAAATCTTTGATGGATTCTAAATATTCTGTTTCCTGAAATTGAAAAATAGTTCCTATAGCAGTGATGAAAAAAACATCATCACCATATTTATTTCTGATGAAATTTTCCATGCAGGAAAACGGGCATAATAAAAAGAGTTTGTTTTTCATTGTATGTAAATCTATGTTTATATTTTATTTTAGCATTGGCTATAACTTGTATATACCCGCCATAAACCCGCACATATACAACAAATTTCTGCAGGCTTTGTGCCACAAAGGGCTGTGTATCGTTCTTTACAAACATAAAAAATATTTTTATAAATCATCATATTACGAATTGATAATAGATTACTTTTGTATCGCCAACAGAGATTCTCTATGCGCCTTAATCGTTTTATCTAAATCCTCTTTCGTATGTGCAGTTGAAACAAACAGAGCTTCAAACTGTGCCGGCGCAAGATAGATTCCGCGGCTTAACATTTCGTGAAAATATTTTCCATAAAGATTTGTATCTGAACTTACCGCAGATTTAAAATCATCAACGGGTTTCTCAGTAAAAAACATACACATCATAGAACCAATACGATTCATTGCATAATTTTTTCCAACAGACTTAAGATTTTCCTTAAATCCATTTTCCAGGTACATCGAGGCTTTTTCTAGTTGAACATAAATTTCAGGATGTTCTTTGATGTGTGATAGAGCAGCAAATCCCGCGGCCATTGCCAGTGGATTTCCGCTTAAAGTACCAGCCTGATAAACCGGACCGCTTGGTGCAATCTTCTCCATTATCTCTCTTTTTCCTCCGAAAGCGCCGACCGGTAATCCCCCGCCAATAATTTTTCCAAATGTCGATAAGTCCGGTTTTATTCCAAGCACTTCTTGTGCACCACCCGCAGCAACACGGAAGCCGGTCATCACCTCATCAAAGATCAAAACGATTTTTTCTTAATCACCATTGTTGTTCCGATTACTTTATTTTCGAGAACATCATTTTCAACAAGGTTCATCTGTGTAGTTTATTTATCATAATAAAGACCAGCATCAGGACCTAAAGGTAAACCTGTCAAAATCCAGACAATCAATAATAATGTCCATAAGACAAAGAATACTATTGAGTAAGGTAGCATCGTTCCAATTAAAGTACCTATACCTGATTTTGAATCGTATTTTTGGTAGTACACAATTATAAGGGCAAAGAAGCTCATCATAGGCGATATTACATTAGTTACGCTGTCGCCAATGCGGAAAACTGCCTGCGATAGTTCGGGAGAGTAGCCGAGCAGCATAAACATCGGAATAAAAACCGGGCCCATAATTGCCCATTTTGCCGAGGCACTTCCCATAAAAAGATTAATAAATCCACTGAAAATCACGAACAGAATAACTAACGGAATAAGTCCAATATCCGCTGTCTGCAGAATACCTGCGCCTTTTATAGCTAAAATAAGTCCCAGGTTGCTCCATTTGAACCAGGCAACAAATTGTGCTGCGAAAAAAACAAGCACCAGAAAGGAAACAAGTCCTTTAAAACTGCTGCTCATTCCATTAATTACATCGTCATGTTTTTTAAATGTTTTGGTTATGTAACCGTACACTATGCCGATAGTAGCAGCAACCAGAAAAAGTACAGCAATAAAACCTTTTAGCAGCGGAGAGTGAAGCACCGAATTATCTTCACCTTTCAGAAAACCATTTTCAGGAATAAGTCCTGCTGCAAATATTGCTAACCAGAAAATAAAAATGTACAAAACCCATTTTAATCCTTTTTTTTCAACTGACAGGAGAGGCTTAATGGGTTCTATTTCTACATTTCCCCGGTATTTCCCTAACCGGGGCTCAACCCAAACATTGGTAACCCATGTTCCTGCAGTTGCAATAATGAATGTGGAGACAGCCATAAAATAATAGTTTGCCGTAGGCATTACATAATAATTAGGATCTATAATTCGTGCTGCTTCAGTAGAAAGACCTGCGAGCAAAGGATCAATTGTGCCAATTATCAAATTTGCGCTGAAACCTCCGCTTACACCGGCAAATGCAGCCGACATACCGGCGATAGGATGACGACCAAGTGAATGAAAGATTACTCCTGCCAGTGGAATTATTAACAAATAGCCGAGGTCGGATGCAATGTTGGACATAATACCTGCAAATACAATAATAAAAGTTACCCATTTCTTCGGGGCTTTTATTAGTAATGCATTGATGGCAGTTTTTATAAGCCCACTGCTTTCGGCAATGCCAATACCGAGCATGGCTACCATAACAATTCCGAGAGGTGCAAACCCTGTATAATTGTCAACCATTTCAAGCAATATCCGGCGCAAACCTTCAATCGATAACAGGTTTATGACCTTGATTGTTTCGCCATTAGCCGGGTTTATTCCCTGCCATCCCAGGTAATATCCAATTGCAGAAATCACCAGCGTAATTAATGCAATGATTCCAAACAAGGCCGCAGGATTGGGAAGTGCATTGCCGCCTTTTTCAACAATAGTTATAAATTTGTTAAGTGCTTTTTTTAAATATCGTTTCATAGATGGTTTATAGTATTTTTAAATAATGTTTCATACCATTGTTTTTTTATTCATTTTAATCTCGTTTTAGTTTACCTACAATCTTTGCTGTCTTCTCTGCATCACGCATAACATAATTCTTTACGCAATTAAGCCATAGGCTTATAAAATTGCGTATATCCTTCTTTAAAAACTGTATTCGTTGCGGGACAACCTAAATTTGCAAATCATCCGGAACAAATTTATGTGATATTTTAAGAGTATGAAAAGATCAGAAATAGTTGATAAATGTTCAAAATTGCTGTAAATAAAAACCATTCTCTCAAAAACACAACGTATCTTTGCACATTCAATCATTCATCTATGCATTCATGCATTCGGCACGCTACAGAATAGTTTTCAGCGAATCTCTGTGGGCAGTAATAGTTTTATCCAAATCCTCTTTCGTATGTGCAGTTGAAATAAAAAAAGCCGGGCACACTTAACCATCTTATTTATTCAAAAGCTTTTTTGCAGAATTACTGGTCACAACTCTTTTTCCGGTTTTCTGTTCAATTTCTTTTCTTGTATTACCGGCAATAGTTCCACCCTGATTTGCAATCTTTTTATTTTCAACAAAAGTTTTAGGTTTTTTCTCTTTGCTGATTTCAGTGGTTGATGCTTCGGCCAGCATATTTAAGACCAGCTCAAGATTACTCATGTTGTCTCTAAGATTTTCCTTCTTTAATTCTTTATAGCTTTTATATTGCTTAACAGAAAATCCGCTCCAGGCTTTAGAAATTTCATCTGTAAGAATTGCACATTCTTGTCCTTTCTTTACATTTCGCTTTTCCCATTCATCAGTAAGCTCTTTTCTAACCTCAATGCTTTTTAATCTTTGATTGATCCATTCTTTGGTATAACCTTTTCTAAGATATGTTTCCATCAAGCGATCAATGCCTATCTCGGGATCTTCAATCTCATCAATTCTTTCTTTTCCTACACGAGCCAACCAGAGTTTAAACGGTTCTGCTTTTTTGGATGGAACGGATTGAATCAAACGAAATAATTGTTCTGTATCTGCAACATCAGTGAAGCGCATTTTACCATCTTCCGCCACCAATTTCAACCGGTTACAATTTGTAACCGTTTCATTTCCTTCTTTTAAAAGCCGGTTTTTTAATACTTTCCAATAGTTTCGCGCTCCTTGAAATGCTTGTTGTTCAGTAAGAATAGCGATCACATCTACTATAGAAAAATACCACTTCTCTTCATCATCATTCCAAACAGAACGAATCTGTTTTTGTTCAAATAATTTTATTGATGTTTCTTTTTTCATAAGATATTCTCTAATGCTTCTTTGTGCGCCTTAATCGTTTTATCCAAATCCTCTTTGCTGTGCGCCGTTGAAATGAACAATGCCTCAAATTGTGCTGGCGCAAGATAGATTCCGCGGTTTAGCATTTCGTGGAAATATTTTCCGTAAAGAGCCGTGTCTGATTTAACGGCGGACTTAAAGTCATCTACAATTTCCTCTGTAAAGAACATACACATCATCGAGCCGACTCTGTTCATCGCATAATTTTTCCCAACCGTTTTTAAGTTTTCTTTGAATCCGTTTTCAAGATATGAAGATTTTTCTTCAAGCTGTTTGTAAATGCCAGGGTTTTCTTTGATGTGTTTCAATGCAGCATAACCGGCAGCCATTGCAAGAGGATTTCCACTAAGAGTTCCTGCCTGGTAAACGGGACCGCTTGGAGCAATCTTTTCCATGATTTCTCTCTTTCCTCCAAAAGCACCGACCGGTAATCCCCCGCCAATAATTTTTCCAAATGTTGAAAGATCAGGCTTAATTCCGAGAACTTCCTGAGCACCGCCAGCAGCAACACGAAAGCCAGTCATTACCTCATCAAAAATCAAAACAATTTTTTCTTCATCACAAATTGCACGGAGCTCTTTTATAAAAGCAGCTTTTACTTTTACCACACCCATATTGCCGGCGATTGGTTCAATTATGACTGCTGCGATTTCATTTTTATTTGCAGAGACTAATTTTTTAATTGAGTTTATATCGTTGTAATCTGCAAGAAGCGTATCAGCAGCATTTCCTTTTGTTACTCCGGGAGATGTTGGTATGCCAAGCGTTAATGCGCCTGAGCCGGCTTTAATTAAAAAGTAATCAGCGTGTCCGTGATAGCATCCTTCAAACTTGATAAATTTTTCTCTGCCGGTATATCCGCGAGCTGCTCGCACAGCACTCATTGTTGCTTCCGTACCGCTGTTAACCATTCTCACCATTTCAACAGATGGAACTAGCTCAGTAATAAGTTGAGCCATCTTAACTTCCATCTCGGTTGGTGCGCCGAAGCTTGTTCCGTTTTCAATCGCTTTTAATAATGATTCTATTATGAACGGTGGGTTGTGTCCAAACAGATGTGGTCCCCAGCTTCCGATATAATCTATGTATTCATTACCATCTACATCCCAAAATTTTGAACCTTTGCCCTTTATAATAAACAGGGGATCGCCGCCAACGGATTTAAATGCCCGCACGGGAGAGTTAACTCCACCGGGGATATATTTTTTTGCTTCTTCAAAGAGTTGTTTGCTTTTTTCTGTGTTCATATTTATTGTAATATTAATTATTTAGTATTCTGATTCAATTGGTTCAGCAGCGTGGGGTGCTTTAGTGCCGAAAAGCAGTTCGTAATCTTTTGCCCTTCCCTTCTGCCACCACTCATCCGGAACAACTTTCCACGTGCTGATAATTTCCGGATCGATTGTTTTCTTTTCTTCTCCGAAGGAGTCCTTTCGGACAATCCAGTCTATAATATGATATCTGAAATCCTTTTCTGTCGACGAAATAATTCTTTGAGGCAATTCTTCTTGTGGTATACCTGCGCCGATTGTAATGTGTCCTCCGCCACCGCTTCCGCGGTAAGAGTTTATTGCTACCGAGTATGTTGAGTCGAGATGAAAAACGGAACTATTGGACAAAGATGTAATTTGTATTCTATCCCCGGCTGGTTTGGAAACGTCAACATTATAATTAATTCCTGCCGCAGAAGAAAAATTATAAAATCTTTCTTCTGTTTCAGGTGTGTTATAGCGGGTTGAAAATTTGATTTTGCCGTTTTCATCTTTGGTAAACAATAGCAGGTGATCATTCTCATCTTTCATCTGGTTGAACCAACGCCCATAAGAATATTCAAGATAATTTTTTATTTCTTTGCCGCTTAACGACATTGTGTAAAGAAAGTTTTCGTAGTGGTATATTCTGAATATGTCTTTTATGTAAATCCATCCTTCATTTATTGAGGAGTTAAACGTTAGTGGTGCTGTAAAAGAAACATCTGCGCCCGTTGTTTCTAACTGGATTGTGTGAACGAGGTCTACAAATTCAGAAACACCAAAAATAGATTCCCTCGAAGAAATTGTTTTCGAAATTTGTCCAAGTGGTTTGTTTACATAGTCTTTAACCTGGTTCAGCGGCATAAGATAATTCAGCACAAAGGTTTCATCGGGTCTGAGGCCTTTCATTTCCACAATCTCACCGGAGACCTCTTTCTTTTCCCAGGCTTCGGACTTGTTGTTAAATTCCATTGATATATTAGCCACAGCAACTGTTTTTGCTTTTGAGAGTGGTCCGAGGATAAGAACGTCTTCGCCCAAACTGTTTTTAACAAAGTAATTCCATCCCGCGTGATCGTGACCAACGAAAATTACATCAAAGCCCGGAACACTTTCAGCAATAAGCTGAGAGGCATTTTCGTTTTTGTATGTATCCGCAGTTACTCCGCCATATGTGTAATCTACACCGGAATGAAATAAACCGATCAGCAGATCTGGTTTTTCTTTTTCCTTAATTATCTCCACCCATTTTTCTGCAGATTCAATCATATCATCGAAGATCATTCCACTCCAGAGTTTTTCCGGAAGCCAGTTAGGAACCCCCGGAGTTGTTACACCCAAAACAGCTATTCGCACACCCTTTCTTTCAATAATTGTATAAGGCTCAAAATAAGGCTCGTTCGTTTCGGTGTTTATAACGTTTGCAGCAAGCCAGGGAAATTTTATTTCCCGTCGGAACTTATCATAAACTTCGTGACCCGCTTCAATATCGTGATTACCGATGGTTGCAGCATCATAACCCATAAAGTTCAAAGCATCAGCAAAAATGTGTGTGCCCTTGGTATTAACAAAGTTATAGTAATAACTCATGGGGTCTCCCTGGATCAGATCCCCGTTATCCAGCAGAATTATTTCCTGGTCCCGCTGTCTCTTTTGAGATACAACGTATGCATGAACGTGCGCAAGAGAAGCCGTTGTTGAAGTATCGTTGGTTAAGTCATAAGGCAGCAGTGCCCCGTGAACATCACTCGTTTCGATGATTTTAATATTAACTGTTTGAGCTTGAAGCGAAAAGGTTGCCAGAGCAATTGTTAAAAACAGGATTAAATTTTTTGCGTTTTTGATTGTCATCATATTTATTTCATTGTTTATTTAAAAAACTTACCTTACGCAGTAAAGGGAAAAACCTCCGAGGTTTTGTCAGACAGTATATTCTTACTCGCAAATTGGAGGGCAAAATTAAAAAGATTCTCAGAAAAACATTCGTTGGAACCTCGGAGGTTTAGTATTCTGCGTAACATACGTAAATAATATTAATTGAAATCTAAGATTAAAAATTTATTATTCTTATGTAAAGGGATTTATCCGGAGGTGCTACATTTCAAAGTGATTTCAGCCAATCTATAATTTTTCTTGTTCCCTCGAGCATATGTGAGCAGTATGTATTAATAAACTGCTCGGTTATATTTTCCTCCGGCATGAGAGTCTCCGCAGCAGCCATAGCACGGGCACCATCGAAATCTACATAAGCAAGCCGCGCGGTATATTCATCTGGAGGTCTTCCAAAAACATTTCCCGGCAGAAGAGCAGCACCGGTTTCTTCCAATAAACGCGTTGCTAATTCCATGCTTGTAAGAATATTTTTTGCTTTCAGCTTCTCGGAATAATTTTTAAAATTTGGAAAAAGATAGAACGCTCCTTCCGGCAGCGGGCACTCAACCCCGGCGGAATGAAGCTGCTTATGAATTTCATAACCCAGTGCTTTTAAAATCTTCCTTGCATTCCAAAGATATCTTTCTATTTCCATCCCTCCCTTAAAAGCTTTAACAGCAGCATACTGAATTGGCGCACTTGTAGCGGTGAATGTTTCGCTGGCAACGGTTGCCATTGCATTTAATAAACCCGACAGTGAACCCGGAAAGGTAAATGTACCAAGCCGCCAGCCACCGGCGCCGCACCATTTGCTTAATCCGCCGGATATTATTGTTCCCTCCGGATAGAATCTTGCAATAGATGTATGTGTGCCGTTGAAATTGAGCTCGCCGTAAATTTCATCCGAAAGAATAATTACACGATATTTTTTTGCGACAGAAGCAATTGCTTCCAGCTCATCCCAGCTATAAGTAACCCCGGTTGGATTTGATGGATAGTTCATAATTATGAGTCTTGGCCGGGAGGGATCTTCTTCGCAAATCTTCTGAATCTCTTGCGGCTGCAAGAGCCACTTGTGACTTTCTTTTTTATCTACCCAGACCGTTTGCCTGCCGATTATTTTAGCTTGCGGTGCATAAGAAACCCAGCTTGGTGTTGGAATAAGAATCTCTCCATAGTAAACAAACTGAAGAATAAACATCAGCTCTTTTGAGCCCGGACCGATAAGAACATTATCAGCACTGCATTGAAGATCGTTTCTCCTTGAGTGGTAATCTGCAACGGCTTCTCTTAATGCAAGAAGTCCCTTCACCTGCTGATAGTCCTTTTGAAAAGCGTTAACCCGAAGCTCATCAACAATAATCTTGGGGACAGGAAATGGAGATTGACCAAGCCCGAACTTATAAACTTTTTTCCCCTGCTGTTTTAGCTTGTTTGAGAGCTCGTTAATAAAAAGTGTTGCCGATAGCGGCATACCCCCTACATTCAGGTTTAGGCTGAGATCGAAAGAAGAATTATTGTTTTCCATAAAATTATTCGAAGTCTATCTCAACTTCCTCAGGTTTTAGGACTTTATCAAGCTCGTCCTTGAAGAAAAACTTCTCTTCACCCAAAGCAGGTTTTAAATCTGTGTACCAGGTGGCCTTATCATCATACTTTGCAAAAAAAGATTTAGCAACCCAATCAGGGTTTCTTCCCTGTATAAAACGGAGAGTGAAAACTTTTTCATTTCCGATTTCATTAACTCCCAGTATTTGCATTTTACCAGGGAGACAAGACATACTCGGTCCTCTTACCGTTCTGCATATTCCACTTACTGCCTGGTAAGTCTTTCTGAAAAGTTTCCACACATCAACCAATGGAAGAGAAAAATAATGATCGGCGCCAGTATTTCTTGCAACAAACATATAATATGGTATGCAGCCAAGTTCAACCTGTTTCTCTAACATCTCTGCCCAAACCTTCGGCGAATCGTTTATGTGTTTCATTACAGGCGACTGAGTTCTAATTACCGCACCGGTTTCCAAAATTCTTTCTGTGGCTTCTTTAACTGCCGGATGTTTTAACTCTGTTGGATGGTTGAAATGAGCCATAAATGCAAGATGTTTGCCGGCTTTTTTTACATCACTGAAAAGTTTAAGCAGATCATCTGCATCATCATCAGTTAAAAAACGAAACGGCCAATATGCTAAAGCTTTTGTTCCAATTCTGATGTGCCTTAGGTTTTTTATCCCAGGTTCAAGAAGTGGACGAATATATGCCTCAAGGATTTTGGTTTTCATAATTAGGGGATCACCACCAGTGAAGAGCACGTCGGTTACGGAATCATTTTTAGAAATATATTTGGTAAGGTGCTCTGCTTGCCTGGAGGCGAATTTCAACTCATCCATTCCGACGAACTGTGGCCATCTGAAACAAAAAGTACAATAGGCATGACAAGTTTGTCCTTGCCCGGGAAAAAACAAGACAGTCTCTCTGTACTTATGCTGCATTCCAAAAACTTTTTCTCCATCCATTTGCGGCACGTTATGATCAAGCTGTCCCGCAGGGTGAGGATTTAGTTCACGCCGGATTTCATCCGCCGCTATTTTTATTTCACTTTTTGAAGCACCACTCTTCACCACCTTTTTAATTTTTTCATAATGATGAGAACGAAGCATTTCCTTTCGTGGAAAAGTTAAAGTGAATATTGGATCGTTGGGTACATTATTCCAGTCAATCAGATATTCAACCACATAGTTGTTTGTTTTGAATGGCAGAACAGAACCAACCACGTCGATTGCTTCTATTAAATCCTCTGGAAGATTGGCAATCTGCGGGAGTGTTTTGTAATTGTGCAGCATATAAGCTTTGTAATTCATGCTTACCTCGTTTTTGTTATTAATTCTGCTGGTATGTAACGTAGCGTCCGAAAATCACAGATGTCGTTTACAATTTAAAATAATTTCACTTTATTTCAAGGGAGAAAAGCCAAAAGGCCGGGATTATTTGCGAAATGGGTTCTTTGTAGATAAAGATTTACTTCGGGTTCATTTTATATTGAAGCAGAGATTCGTCCTTATTGGGGATCATTTTTGTACAGATCTGTAAAAATCAAGCAATGTCTTTTCGCTGTTTTTTGCTCTGGAAACTTCTGAATAAGGCATTATTATTTCTGATTTATCTTTTGTGAACTGATGTCTTTTTTCGCCTGGAAATAATATTTTAAGTGATTGTCCATCCGGAAAAGGAGAAATAAAAAAGTATGCATCTGAGAATTTTTCGTCTCCCGTAGAAAAACCAAGCTCAATATGTTCAACCGATGAATTACTGAAAACCTTCTTGCAATACCAGGTTAATGATAGAGTTAAATTATCCACGCGGAGTTGAATAGGATCCGTTTCTTTTCCCAGCTCACGCTTAATCTTCTTGAGTACACGGTTAGTTGATGAGACTGCTTTCCAGTATGCCTTAACCGATCCCGGATCAAATTGTCCGCGAGTTCCCTCCAGAAAACTTGGTCTTTCCAGCGGCGGTTTAATTCCGATATCAGTTAGTAAGCTGCACGTTTCATCGCAAAGCGCATTCAAAGATTGTCCGGTCAAAGCGATGTACAAAGGCTCTCTGTAATTTGATTCAATCCGAAGTCTTTTGTGGATGAGATCAATGATAACCTCAAACAATTTGTTGGTTGAATTATCATCTTTAAGTATTGGTGATGTCGTGAATCCTTTTTTAGAAAGAAGGAGATTTGTGTGTAATGCATTAGGTAAAGGTTTGGACATAACTTCTCTTATTGCTCCAACCAGCTGGCAATATTTGTGAAGAGTATTTCTTGATTCCTTCCAATCAGCCAAAGCTAGAGGAGGAAATGTTAAAGTCATCATATTTAGAAAAAAGTTTTACTTGGCATTGTCTGTTGACAGAAACATAGGACTTAATTTTATCAGAAGCAATTAACTAAGAGGTATTAGTTAATTATATATAAGATCAAAAACTATTTCAGCACAAGAGTATCCGGTCCGGCAATCATATTAACGTGACAATTACATTTGTCGGTTTTGAAAAAAAATTCAGCAGTAGCTGTTTTATTGTTTTTGATTCCCGTGAAAAATACTTTACCTTGTCTTGAACTGAAATCGCTTTTAAAGCCATCAGTCATAACCACATATGTCCCTATCATATATGGCGGTGGCTCAACCTGGCCAAAGTCATATCGCTTTCCTCTGTCGTTGGTTACAGATGTTATCAGTGAATCAACAGGTTCGCCAAGACTATCAACCACCGTTACATAGTAAGTTACGAATTCTTCTGTGCATAGACAGTTCCAGTTGTCTTCACAACCGAGGTTAAAGAACATGATGGAAAGAAATGGTAATGTTAGTTTGAAAAATTTCATTTAATATTCACTTAAAGACTTATTAAATTTCATATTGAAACTTATACAATTGAACCACAATTAAATTATGAAATTAAAAACAGCAGTTCTACTCATAAATCTTGGTACGCCCGATAGTCCTTCTGTAAAAGATGTAAGAAAATATCTTTTTGAATTTCTTAACGATCCACGGGTTATAGATATCCCTGCAATTGCACGTTTTATTCTTGTGAATTTAATAATTGTTCCTTTTCGTGCACCGAAGTCAGCCAAAATTTACGAGGAGCTTTGGGTAAACAATGGTTTGCCCGACGGAATAAAGGGTTCTCCAATTCTTTATTATGGAAAATCTGTTCAGGAAAAACTGCAGAAAGCTCTTGGTGAAAATTATGATGTACATCTTGCAATGAGATATAAAAATCCCACGATTGATGACGTTCTTTCATACGTCTACAAAAAAAATTATGAAAAAATTATTGTCATTCCGCTCTTTCCTCAATATGCTTCAGCAACAACCGGTTCCGTTATTGATAAAGTGATGAAAATAATTAGCAAGTGGTGGGTAATTCCGGAAGTAAAATTCATTGGCCAGTTTTATGACAATGATGGATATATTAATACCGTTGTTGAGCAATCTAAAAAATATAAGCTCGATGATTATGATCACATACTTTTTAGCTACCACGGTTTGCCGGTACGACAGGTTGATAAGGTTTACAAGGATGGAACACTTTGCCAAGAGCACTATTGTGATACCGAGATAAACGAAACAAACCAATTCTGCTACAAAGCCACTTGCTATGCAACTACGAGATTGGTAGCTAAAAAACTTGGTCTCTGTGAAGATAAATATACTGTCTGCTTTCAATCCAGGCTGGATAAAAAGTGGCTGGAACCATTTGCAGATAAAATGATAATTGAACAGGCGAAGAAAGGTGCGAAACGATTGTTGGTTTTTAGTCCTGCGTTTGTAGCGGATTGTCTTGAAACTTTGATAGAAATTGGTGTTGAGTATCAAAAATTATTCGAAGAACACGGCGGAGAAAAAGTTCAATTAGTAGAAAGTCTAAACGATCATCCGATGTGGATAGAAACCTTAAAAGATCTTGTGCTCAAAAGTTAGTTGGTTGAAAAATTAAATAATATTAATCGGTTGGTTTTGTTGTAATACACAAATATCAAGTATCAAACAACAAACAAATAACAAAATCAAAATTCAAAAAACTAAAACAACCTCTATCTGGATTTGATATTTTGTGATTGAAAATTATTTGGGGTTTGTTATTTGTGTTTTGGAAATTAATGACTATTACAAAGTTTACACTGAATAACTTAAATCGTTTTGAATGCTAATTCACGATAAAATATATAACGCAGGCGTTGTCGGTGCCGGCGGCGCGGGTTTTCCAGCACACGTTAAAGCAAAATTAAAAGTAGAATTCGTGCTTGCAAACGGTGCCGAATGTGAGCCGCTCATTCATAAGGACTACGAACTTATGCTGAATTTTCCCAAGGAAATTATGCGGGGACTTGAACTGCTGATCGATAGTACCTCCGCAAAGAAAGGTTACTTTGGCATCAAAGAGAAAAACACAAAAGCAGTTTCAGCAATAAGCAAGCACTTAAATGGAAAAACAGAATTAACAAAGCTCGGTGATTTTTATCCTTCGGGTGATGAGTTTGAATTGGTTTATGAAGCAACGGGAAGATTAATTCCCCCGGCGGGCATTCCACTAGATATCGGTTGTGTAGTTAATAACGTAGAAACACTTTACAACATTTCTCTTGCAGAAAAAGATATTCCAGTCACAAAAAAATTTATTTGTGTGGCTGGTGCCGTAAAAAAACCATCTTCATTTTTTGTTCCGATCGGGACCAGCTTCAAAGATGTTATAGGATTTGCGGGCGGATCAAAATTAAGCGAGTTCGGAATTTTTGTCGGCGGAGTGATGATGGGTCACCTGACCTTTGATTTAAATGATGTTATAACAAAAACAACAGCCGGAATAATTGTTCTTCCAAAAGATCATTATTTAATTAAAAGAAAGAATCAACCCGAAGAAAACTGGCACCGCATCGGCAAGTCTGCTTGTGACCAATGCAGTTACTGCACAGAATTCTGTCCACGTTACTTGCTTGGCTACCAGGTTGAGCCGCACAAAGTTATGCGCTCTCTTGGGTTCACTAAAACGGGTGCTTCTGTCTGGAATCAAATGGCTGAACTTTGTTGTTCCTGTGGGCTGTGTACACTTTATGCTTGTCCTGAAGATCTTTATCCCAAAGAAGCTTGTGACAAAGCGAAGGTTGAAATGCGGAAAGCCGGAATAAAATTCGTTCAACAGAAAGAAGTAAAAGTTCATCCGATTAAAGAAGGAAGAAAAGTTCCACTTCAGCAATTGATTATGAAATTAAAGTTACAGGATTACGATGTTGAAGCACCGTTCAACTCAGAAAAAATATCGATCAACAAAGTTAAAGTTCCACTTCACCAACATATTGGCCAACACGCACAGGCGATTGTAAAAAAAGGTGAAAGCGTTAAAGAGGGACAAATGATTGGGAAAGTTCAAGATGGCGAGTTAGGTGCAAACATTCACGCATCGATAAGCGGAAAAGTTAAAGAAGTAACTGCGGAAAGTATTTCTATAGAATCATAAAAGGAAGAATTATATTTAATGATGATGCGATGCCTGATTAAAAAGAGCAAAGCCGTTAATTATTAAACCTGCGTGGACGCAGATTTGAGCAGATAGAAGGCAAAATAAATCCCGCTCACTCCAGCGACCTCGCTGGAGAAGAGAATATTTGAGAGAAAGCTAACGAAGCTTGGAAAAAAAACGAAGTTAATTTTTACTTACGCAATTTATTGGCTTAAATAAGCGAATGAATAAACCTGCGTGGACGCAGATTTGAGCAGATAGAAGGCAAAATAAATCCCGCTCGCTCCAGCGACCTCGCTGGAGCGGAAAGAAGAAGTTATTACAAAGTGGTGGAAAAAACCGATTAAATATGTTGCGTAATCAAAAGACTATAGGAGAATAAATGATAACGAAAAATTCAATCGGACTAATTGAAATGGGAAGCATTGCCTCTGGAATTCAGGCTGCTGACCTGATGTTAAAAACTTCCGAAGTAGAATTAATGATTTCAAGGACTATCTGTTCGGGCAAATATATGACTCTAATTTCAGGAGATGTTGCCGCAGTAACCGCTGCTGTTGAGAATGCAATCAACACAATTGGTTTTGGCGTAATAGATAATTTCGTGATACCAAACGTTCATCCAACTATCTTTCCGGCAATTGCAGGACACAACAATGTTCAAATGCTTGAATCGCTTGGAATAGTTGAGTCTTATTCTGTTGCGTCGTTAATTGAAGCAGCAGATGCCGCAGTAAAAGCAGCAAAAGTTCAGTTGGTAGAACTTCGTCTGGCAATGGCTCTGGGCGGGAAAGCATTTTTCAGTGTTACCGGTGATGTTGCCGCAGTTACAAGCGCTGTTGAGGCCGGTGCGAGAGTTGTTTCCGAAAAAGGGCTGCTTGTTAATAAAGTAATCATTGCAAATCCACGCCAGGAACTTCTTTCCGAAATGATTTAAAATATTTTCTCGCTACTAATTATTTTCATCGATCTATTTTTGTTGTTCCTTCCTTGTTCATCACAATTGCTATTGACAATTAGTCAAAAAATGTTATCTTATAACCAGAACATATTCGAATCTCTACTTAATACTGAAAACCACTCTACCACAAACTGTTTGTTCTTTAAATAAACGATGTTAACAACCAGAACAGGAGGAATTATTCGATGACAAAGAAAAAATTTCAATGTGATGAATGCGGTTATTATTGGGAGAATAATCCTGTTGAACAGTTCCCTCAAAACTGTCCAGTTTGTTTTAGCAGCAGGATTCATAGATCAGCCAGACATAAGCGGTTTGCAAAGAAATCACGCGCAAATGTAAGAAGAGCCTACTCTGCACGAGTGGGGTAATAGTAATTTATAGTAAAAAATTAAGGAGGGAATGCAAAATGAAAATAGCAATAGAATCCAACGATGGTATAACCATCAAGTCACCGTTCATTCCAACGAAGGGGTATGTTGTATATGATGTTAAAGAATGTGACATTGTTGCTTCTGAATACAGGGAAAGTAATTTTAGAGAAAAAAAGCCAAGCGGCGAAAAGGTAATTGTACCAACCAAGGTTCGTTCTTTGTTGAGTGACTGTTCAACAATAATATCCAGAGGAATGGACCGGGGCAATCTGGACGTCCTCAAACAAGAAGGTCTGGATGTATTTATTACTTTCAAAACGTCTGCGAAAGATGCCGTAAGGCTTTATATGAGAGAATTGCTTATTACCAACAGGCTTGCTCATTAAGAGAAGCAAAAAAGCACGTTGATATTAGTAGTTTATTCTTGCAATGACAGTTTAGCTACGAGGATTGGTGTGTTCATAGAATCCAACCGTACACTTGTAAAGCGTTTAAAATCCTTTAACTTTCGGTTTATTAAA
Organism: Ignavibacteriaceae bacterium; assembly: GCA_035478175.1. Taxonomy (GTDB): domain Bacteria; phylum Bacteroidota; class Ignavibacteria; order Ignavibacteriales; family Ignavibacteriaceae; genus IGN2. Next base: position 15,114 of record DATIJX010000108.1, on the reverse strand, counting down.
CCCAAATTTTTCATTTGAGAAATCAATAGAGTAAATAGCTGCTGTAATATATTAATGATCTTTAATTACAGTGAATTAAATTTATATTGAAAATTCAGGGTTAAATTTCTTATCTAACAACTTTAATTGAGATCTGTTTTTATGAGTTCAAATGGAAGACCCACGTGGGACGAATATTTTTTGAAGCTAGCTATGCTTGCATCCGAAAGAGCAACCTGCCCGAGGATGCATTGCGGCTGTGTGTTAGTTAAAGATCGATTTGTTCTAGCTACTGGCTACAACGGCTCGCTGCCTGGGCAACCACATTGTGAGGATGTTGGCTGCCTGATAGTTGATAACCATTGTGTGAGAACAAATCATGCGGAGATAAATGCACTTGTTCAGGCAACCACACATGGTGTTAATATTAAAGGGGCGACGGCGTATATTACAAATATGTCATGCACAACATGTTCAAAAGCACTTATTGCCGCTGGCATAAAAAGAATTGTTGTTTTTTCTGATTTCCACGATACTCTTGCAATTAAATTTTTTAATGATGCTGGTGTCGACATAACTAAAATTGACATGCCTGACAAGCTCATCAGATATGATCTTGAGAATTATTCTTCGGCGAAGAAAACAGAAAAGTCCAAGTAGAAAAACTTGACCACCTCAAAAGCTTATCGTTATCTGCTGATTCTGCTTGCAATAATTTTTTGGGGAACATCGTTTGTCGCCACCAAAACTGTTTTAAATGAAATCAAACCCGTCACGATCATAATACTTCGATTGATTTTAGCTTCAATTCTTCTAACCATTATTGCACTCTCTACCAGAAGGAAATTTTCAATAAACCTGAAAAGCCATGGCTGGATTTTTATTCTTGCACTTGTAGCTGTCTTTCATCTTTGGATACAGGTAACCGGTCTGCAGTACACAACAGCAACTAACACCGGCTGGATAATCGGAACCGCGCCTGTTTTTATGGCAATTTTAGGATTCGTTTTTTATAAAGAGAAAATCACACCTCTTCAGTTTTTGGGAATATTGGTTGCAGTGGCCGGATTACTTTTACTCATCGGCAAAGGAGATATAACAAACATCGGATTGATTGAAAACCAGGGAGATTTGCTTGTACTTGGCAGCGCTTTTACATGGGGAGTCTACTCTATGGTCAACAAAAAAATATCGTTGTCTTACTCGCCGCTTATGACAATTCTTTATCTTTTTCTGATGATGGCGGTGATTATTATTCCATTCAACTTAAACACAGAAAATATTACTTCAGTAATTAAACTTTCATTCATTAGCTGGACGTGGATACTTTTCCTGGGTATTTTTTGTTCAGGCATTGCATACGTTATCTGGGCACAGGCTTTGCGTGATATGGAGTCGGCAAAGGTTGGTGCGTTTCTTTATTTCGAACCGCTTGTTACAGTTATTGCCGCCTGGTTTTTTCTGCAAGAGGAAATTACTTTATTAATGATCTTCAGCGGATTGCTCATAACTGCCGGGGTGTTTATTGTTAATAAAGAATGAAATTTCTTTTGAGAGGAAAGATTTATAACTTCGTCTTGTATAATTAATGATAAGCAATCTAAATGATCTTTAATCAGGAAAATAAGAAACCTCAAATCGACTACCCATGCAAATGGCCGTACAAAATTATTGGCGATAGCGTTGAGGAAATGATAAGTGCGGTTGAAGAAGTTGTGGCTGATTTAGAATACGATCTTACTCCTTCGAACCTCAGTAAAAAAGGAAAATATTTCAGCTTGAATATTACCGTTGTTGTACCCTCCGAAGTCGTGAGAGATTTAATCTTTCAGAAGTTAACTAAGCACCTGGCAATTAAATTTGTGATTTGATCTTACTGTGGATGAGAACTGTCAAATTCCTCTGCCTATAAATTTTAATTGCTGGAAACATCACGCCGGATTTATAAGGAAGCAAATAGAATCTGTTAAAGCAGCCAAGGATCTTGACCAACTAAAAGTCTATCTGCTGAAAATCGGCGAGTCTCAAATGGATTTGTATTTTGGAGACTACTCCCCTATAAAAATTTCAGAACAGATACTTGATTATCTTCATCGAAATAAAATATATTTATCAGATCTTTATAAAGACTGGCTTTCCAAAGATGGGAAAGATTATCAGCTTGTTGAGTTGAAGGACAAGTCAATCTGGACTCTTAGGCTTGGTGATGATGTTTCTAGATATGTTCATATTCATCCCGGGAGGTATTCGCCGCATACGGTTAGAGTTAAAGCAACTACGTTAAAGACGGCAATTTTAGTTCTTTGCTCTGAGAAAGTAGGTGAGATAAAGACTATCGAAACGCAGACTATAAATCAAATCAGGAAAAAATATTTAGATGAACCGCCGTTAAAGTCATTTTCAGCAGCTTCCGGACTTGGAAGACTGATAGATCATTTAAAAAATTATGAGAATAAATTTATCAGATAAGAAATGAATGTGCGGGATTTCTCCCGCACACGCGTAATATTAATTTTGATTTGCTTCGTTTACGAGCAGTTCTTTTTCGATTGCAGATTTGAAAGATTCTTTTGGAAGCGCACCAACCGCTAATTTGGGTTGCCCTTCTTTCGGAATGAATAACAATGACGGAATGCTTCTTATTCCAAAAACAGCACCGAGCTCTTGCTCTTCGTCGGTATTAACTTTATAAAAATTTACTTTTCCCTTATACTCAGTTGAAAGCTCGTCTATTATGGGTCCAACCGTTCTGCAAGGTCCGCACCAGGGAGCCCAAAAATCAACCACTGCTGGTAGCTCACCTTCAAATTTCCATTCCTGGTTTTTTTCGTAATCAAATACTTTTTCTAAAAAAGCTTGTTTAGTTAAATGTTCTGCCACTTTAATTATTTCCTTTCTTATTCGATAATTAATTTAATTCTTAAAACTTATTCTCTTGCCCTCCCCTTGGGGGAGGGTTGGGAGGGGCTCTTTATATTGCTTTTAAAACCCTTTGCAGCTTTTCCTGCACTTCAGTTGCTATTGGTTTCATATTGTCGTTTTCCATAATCCATGTCATCACCATCGGATCAAAGATCGAGACACGTGTCTTGCCATCTTTTTCATATACTATGACATTGCACGGAAGTAACAAGCCGATTTCTTCTTCTTCCTCTAGGGCCTTGTGTGCAATGGGCGGATTGCAGGCGCCGAGTATAGCGTACTTTTTAAAATCTACATTAATTTTTTGCTTGAGTGTTTCCTTAACATCAATCGAGGTTAAGACTCCGAATCCTTCCTTCTTAAGTTCTGCAGTAACTTTTTCAATAGTCTGCTCGTAAGACATATCAACCGTTTTCGAAAACCCGTATTGCATTATTGTTCCTTTCTGTTTATCGGTACTTACGCTTTGTCTGATTTCTTTAAAGTTGAAAGCTTGAATGGTGCATAAAGCGGACAGAAGCTTACAAGACTTGTTAGTAAAAACACAACCGCAAAAATGCCCAACACAATTGCAGCAACTCCCGTGATCTGGTTTGTGAAATATAGAATAGCAATTATTACAGCAAGAGCTATTCTTACTCCTTTGTCCATTGATCCCATATTCTTTTTCATTTTTGTTCTTCCTTTCCTGTCCCGGCTCGACCATGTCGAGACGGATTGTTAAATAATAATTTTATTTGTTTCCAGTCGGTTAGTATTAAACCGAATAATGATCCATATAACGTGCTGTTAACCGGGCTGCCGGTTATTGCGCAGCTTCCGTTGCAGCCAATAAAGTTGTAGTATAGAAAACCACCAAGCGCACCAAGCACAACTGGCAAAAACAATTTTATTTTGTTCCAGATCATTTTAAACCTGCTGCGTTCCATCTAATAATTCCGCCCTTTAAGTTGGCAGCATTGAATCCCAGCTTTTTAAGTTTTGCTGCTGCGTTCAGACTTCTGTTGCCAGTTCGGCAGTAGCAGATGATTTCTGCATCCTTAAATTTCTTCATCTCATTTTCACTTGTCGCTATTGAAGTTAACGGAATGTGATAAGAACCCCTTATTGAACCCTGCTTCCTTTCGGTATCTGTTCTTACATCAAGAAGAACAACGTTTCGCTCTTTCTTAATTTTTTGTGATGCTTCCTGTGCAGAGTAATGCTTTATTGATTTTATAAGCAAAGCCTTCCTGATGATGTAAACCACTATCAGGGCAATTAGTGTGTAAAGTAATATTTGTTCTGTTGTCATATTATAAATTTTTGTTTTCAGAAGGTTTGATAATTGAAAAGCTAAAAGGATTCAAAGCAAATTAAAATCAATAGTCAATATGGAGAATAACATCTATTGTAGAGCGAGATTCATCTCGCCAAGCACTATTCAACATCATTTGGCAACAATAAGCAGCGAAATAAATTTCGCCTAACAACATTCACACAACCTCTTATAGAGAGAAAGATAAGCTCTATTTTGCTCTTTTCATATATGCGTTATAAACAAACATCATTATAGCTGCCACGACTCCAACTAAGCCGATAATGAGGAACACCATTTCTGGCTGACCAACTTCTTTTCTTCCATAGCTGTGATAAAGCCAGCCGCCGAAAGTTCCGCCGAGTGTCCAGGCAATTGCAATCGGTAGAAAAGCAAACCCCTGAAACAGTGCCGCCTGTCCCTTTGGTGCAAGGTCAGCAAGGTATTCGTAAAATCGAGGTGCCTGAGTTTGTTCGCCAACGGAGAAGATAAAAATGGTTGCAAGGATTAATCCAAGCCCGACAGTAATTCCGGCAGCGGCTGCAAAGTAAAGTAAAAACCAGCTTAGTGCTGCGAATACAAACCCAATCATAATTGCGGTTGGGGTTGGAATGTTTTTGGTTAACCTGTTGATCGGAATCTGTAAAAGAATAATTGTCCAGGCACCAACGGAAAGAATTAATTCAATCGGCGCATCAGGACCAATGTAATCAGAAATGTAAAAAGGAATGACAATGAAAAATTCCCAGAATACAATCCAATAAAGAGAAAAAATCATGAGGAAAATCATAAATTTAATGTTCTTTAGTACAGTCCAGAGATTTTTAACAACTTGTGAAAAACTTTCTCTTTGCTCCTCGAGTTTTGCTTGCGGCTCTTTGAAGAAGATCAGTGTAACCACAAACATTAACGCACAGCTTATTGCAGAAACAAGATAAACAAACTGGATCCCGAATGAATCTCTAACAAGAAAAGCAAGAAAAGGACCGATTGCCGCACCCATATTGACAAGCCAGTAATAAATTGCATATCCAAGAGACTTGGTTTCTTTTGTTGAAGTAAGCGCAACAGTTCCAAGCACACTTGGTTTTATGAACGAACCGCCAATCGCAGTAAAGACTAAAATAAAACTTAGAATTAAAAAAAGATTTGTGTCAGAATAGTAACCTTCGAATCCCGCAATGCCGGTTGAGCCGATAAGAAAATAACCGATAGCCAGTACAAAAAAAGCAAATGAAAAAGCTTTCTTGAATCCAAACTTGTCTGCTAGTGCGCCGGCGAAAATTGGAAGGAAGTAAATCAGTCCGCCGAAGATAGAAGAAAGCTGCCCGGCTTCAACTTCGTTGAACTTGAGATGGTCTCTGAGGAAAACGCTGAGTATGGTTGCCTGTCCGTAATAAGCGAGCCGTTCAAAAAGCTCCATTCCATTTGCAACCCAGAAAGATGGTTGAAATCCGGTTTTGATCTGAGTGAGCACATTTGTTTTTTCCACAGAGAGTCCTTTCTGAAAATTTTAGTGTGCAATTTAGGTAAGCAGTTAAACAGTAACAAAAACTCTTTGAAAGATAAAAACGCAGGTACTATGTCCATTTAATTTTGATAGCTCTTTATTTAATCCATAAGAATTTGCACCGATTTTCATTTGTGAAAAATACGTTTTTGCTTTCCTGCTTTTGATAAAAAACGAAAGTATAAAATGAGTTTTTGGCTTAATTATTAAGGATTTCCCTCAATTCTGATGGCATATTTTCTGTCTAAGTCCCGTAGTTTTTAAATGGAACAGGTAAAAGTTGAAAAGCAAAACATTTCACGGCGGTGTTCATCCGCAGGAATATAAAGAGTTAACAGAAAATTGTGCATTCGAAGTTATTCCTTTGCCCGAAGAGATAATTCTTCCACTTGCACAGCATCTTGGAAAAGAAGCTTCAGCGCAGGTTAAAAAAGGCGATGATGTTGTTCCCGGTCAGCTTGTTGCAAAAGCTGAGGGATTTATTTCAGCACCGGTTCATACTTCTGTTGCCGGGAAGGTAATAAGTCTTGGCAAAGAACTAACCTCAAGTGGATTCCCAAAAGATTCTATTGTCATAAAAACAAACGGAACTGTTGAAGCAGAAAAGATTTTATTGCCGCCGCTAAATCCCGAAACAATTACTCCCGATGAAATTAGAAACAGAGTTGCTGAAGCTGGAATTGTCGGTCAGGGCGGTGCAGCATTTCCAACCTCTGTTAAACTCTCTCCGCCAAAAGATAAAGTTATTGATGTGGTTATTCTGAATGGATGTGAATGCGAACCATATCTCACTCGCGATTACAGATTCATGATTGAAAGACCCGATGATCTTATCTCAGGATTCAAACTAATTATGAAAGCCCTTGGCGTTAAACGCGGAGTAATTGGAATTGAGAATAACAAACCGGTAGCAATTAAACTTCTTTCTGAAAAACTTAAAAGCGAACCCGGACTCGAAGTTGTATCTCTGAAGACAAAATATCCTCAAGGTGCGGAGAAAATGCTTATCAAAGCTGTTAACGGAAAAGAAGTTCCTCCCGGAAAACTTCCTATGGATGTTGGTGCCGTTATACAGAATATCGGGACAGCAATTGCAATCCACGATGCAGTTGTGAAAGGTGAAGTTCTTACTACTGCTGCTTTAACAGTTTCAGGCAAAGGAATAAAGATTCCTAAAAATTTATTAGTACCTGTTGGTACGCCAATTCAAAACGTAATAGATTTCTGCGGCGGAGTAACAGAAGACGCAGTTAAAATTGTTGTCGGCGGTCCAATGATGGGTGTTGCTCAGTTTGATCTTCACGCACCAGTTATGAAGGCAACCTCCGGAATTTTAGTTTTAACAAAAGATGAAGTTGTAGAAAATCCCGAAACTCCATGTCTGAGATGCGGACAGTGCGTGGGTGCTTGTCCTTTAAATTTAGTACCGACAAAACTTGCCCGTTATTCTCAGCTTAACAAATTTGAAGAAGCCGAAGATGCGGATGTAACAGTCTGTATGGAATGCGGAACGTGTGCATATACTTGTCCGGCAAACATTCCATTAGTTCAGTGGATAAGATTAGGAAAACAAAGAGTTTTAGAAATGCAGAGAGAAAGAGCTGCGACTACTAAGTGAAACTAAGTGTTCTTAGTGTCTAGGTGGTAAAACTCTTTTCACCACTAAGGCACGTAGAGCACTAAGAAACACTAAGAAAGAAAATATGGAAACTGCTACTACTATAGAATCAAAACAAAAAGTTTACTTTGATTTAACCACTTCACCGCATCTGCATTCAAAGTGGTCAACACAAAAAGTGATGTGGTTTGTTGTTGCAGCATTAATTCCATCAATCGCAGCTGCGTTAGTTTTTTTTGGATGGATGCAGATTTTTATAATAATTACTGCGGTAGTATTTGCAGTTGGAACAGAAGCAGCTATTCAATCAATAAGAAAAAAGAAAGTAACCTGGTTTGATGGAAGCGCAGCTTTAACAGGATTACTTTTAGCATTAACACTCCCTCCAAACTTTTCGCTATCAGCAACTGCTATAGGATCTGTTGTAGCAATAGGATTAGGCAAACAAATTTTTGGCGGATTGGGATACAACATTTTTAATCCCGCTTTAGTTGGAAGAGCATTTTTGCAGGCTGCTTTTCCGGTACAGATAACAACCTGGTTAAAACCAAACTTTGCTGTTGATGGGATAACAAGCGCAACTCCTCTTGCTGCGTTTAAGTTTGATAAAATATTTACAGACACTGTTCCAATGGCAATAGGAAATGTTGGCGGATCCCTTGGTGAGACATCTGCAATTGCTGTATTGGTTGGCGGAATTCTTTTAATTGCTGTTGGAATTGTTAACTGGAGAATTCCTCTTTCAATGATTATCGGAATGTTTTTGTTCGGAGGATTATTCTGGTTTATCAATCCGCAAAACCCTTCGCCCCTTTTTCACATCTTAGCAGGAAGTTTTCTTTTCGGTGCAATGTTTATGGCAACGGATTGGGTAACATCACCAATTACAAATAAAGGTATGTGGATTTTTGGTTTAGGAATTTCACTCGTGCTGGTTGTAATCAGAATTTACGGGGGCTTGCCGGAAGGAGTTATGTATTCAATTTTATTTATGAATGGATTTGTTCCTCTTATTAACAGATATACTAAACCAACTATATTTGGTGTTGTTAGGGAGGAAAAGAAATAATGAAACAAGTAACACACATCATTGCAACGTTAACTTTAATAGGCGTTATTGCTGGCGGATCATTATCGCTAGTTAATAACTGGGCTGCTCCAAAAATCGCCATCAATCAGAAAGCAGAAACAGAGCGAGCAATTTATCTTGTTCATCTTGATGGAAAAAGATATGAAGAAATAAAGAATGCCGGATTTGAAGTTTACAAAGTTTTTAATGAAGCAGATTCATCCGTTGGATATTCTCTTGTGTATTCAGGAAATGGCTTTCAGGGAAAAATCAAATTGATGATTGGTCTTACTGAAGATTTAAACAAAACTACTTCAATAGAGGTTCTTGAACAATCAGAAACACCCGGACTTGGAACTAAAATTCTTGAGCCACCATATAAAGATCAGTATAAGGGTTTAGTTACAACCCCGGCTATAAAACTTGTAAAAGGTGTTGAGCCTTCCAACCCATATGAGGTTCAATCAATAACCGGTGCTACAATTTCAGCACGCGCAGTTGTTACAATAGTTAATGAAGGAATTTCAAAGTTGAGGGCTGTTGAAAATAAAGGAGCATCAAAATGAAAAAGCAAGTAACGCTCCTCAGAGAATTCACAAAAGGTTTGTGGGAAACAAATCCCGTATTTAAACAAATACTTGGTATGTGCCCAACACTTGCTGTAACTGTTTCAGCAATCAATGGAATTGCGATGGCACTTGCAACCACTTTCGTACTTGTATTTTCCAGTTTACTTATTTCAATAGTTAGAAAATGGATTCCAAATCAAGTAAGAATTGCATCATACATTGTAATCATCGCAACATTTGTAACAATAGTTGATTTGGTAATGAAGGCGCAGTTTGTGGAATTGAGCAAAGCTCTTGGTCCCTTCATTCCGCTTATCGTTGTTAACTGCATAATACTTGGAAGAGCAGAAGCATTTGCATCTAAGAATAACCCGTTAAGATCGGTTTTAGATGCTCTGGGTAATGGTGTTGGATTTTTAATTTCACTTTTTGCACTTGGAAGTATAAGAGAAATTATTGGATCGAGAACTATTCTTGGTTATCAGGTTTTGCCAAATGGATTTGAACCATGGTTAATTATGATTCTTCCTGCAGGTGCGTTTTTAACTTTAGGTTTAATGATGGGTTTTGCAAATATGTATATCGAGCGAAAGAAAAATCTTGAACGAGAAGCTTTAATTGCGCAGTACAGGAGAGTTGGAAAAGAAGAAATTACAGATGAAGTACTAAAAGAGGCAGGAGTTTAATTATGGAACTGTTAATAATTTTTATTTCCGCAGCCTTAGTTAATAATTTTGTTCTTTCATACTTCCTTGGAATTTGTCCGTTCATTGGAGTATCAAACAAAACTTCTTCAGCTATTTCAATGGGAATGGCAACAACTTTTGTAATGGTGCTTACTGCAATTGTTAGCTGGCTGCTTTTTAATCTAATTCTCGTTCCCTACAAATTAGAATTTTTACAGATACCATCTTTCATATTAGTTATCGCCGCACTCGTTCAATTTGTTGAAATGGTAATTAAAAAGGTTTCTCAGCCATTGTATAGAGCACTCGGAATTTTTCTTCCTCTCATTACAACAAACTGTGCAATACTTGGTCTTGCTTTACTTGCTGCGATGAGAGAATATGATTTTCTGGAAAGTGTAATATTTGGCGTTGGTGCCGGTGCAGGATTTACTCTTGCCTTAGTAATTATGGCAGGCATCAGAGAAGAATTAGATCTTGCTGATGTTCCAAAACCATTTCAAGGTGCGCCGATAACTTTAATTGTTGCCGGTATTCTTGCTCTTGCGTTTATGGGCTTTGCGGGAATGATTTGAGTTAAAAGTAGTCATCCCGAACTTGTTTCGGGATCTCTGTTATTTTTAAAGATGCTGAAACAAGTTCAGCATGACTTATTGAACTGAATTTATATTGAGGTTAAAATGATATCAAGAAGAAATTTCTTAAAGATCGCTGGATTAACTTCTGTTGCGCTTGGCGCAGGGTACACAACAGGAAAGTTAACAGGAAATTCTAACTCTATTAATTATACCGTGCACGGTTTTATTCCTGCTGATGAACAAATTATAAGTCAGCTGGTCTCTGCATTTAAGAATAAAATTAAGAGCAATACAAATCCTGCTGTTATTGCTGATTCAAAAATTTGCGAAATCATTAATCGTATTGATCTAAAATTAAGAAATGAAAATTTTTCAAATAACGGGTCGATCACTTACAGATTAAAAAGATTAGACAAGCAAATTGATTCTGATATTATAATAAGCGATGGAAACAATTCTGTTTATTCTTTGGATGATTTTACTTCAATTTTAATGAATATAAGATCTGATATAAAAAACAGAAAAGCAGATTATTTCTTTACAGCAGAATATTCTGAAACTGATTTTCTATCATCAATCTTTAAATCAAACAAAAAAGAAGTTATAATAGAAAACGAAAAAGGATTGGTTGATAGAATTTCTTTAGATAAGAATTACAAAAATATTTTGATTGATGGTCCACAAGGTAAAACTGTATTAATGATTGAAAATGGAATTGCTCAGGTGCATAAGTCAACATGCAGACACGAAATTTGCAAACACTCGGTTGCTGGAGTAGTTGGAAACATAATTGCCTGTGCACCGAATAAAGTTTTAGTTAAAATCGAATTAGCGTAGTTTGAAAAACGTAGTGGCATACGGTGTTATGGCTCTTGTTCTTTTTCTTGTTGGATTTTTCATTGCACGATATACCGGAGATGAATTAAAAACTGTAAAACGGACACAAATCCTGCTTGGAACGGTTGTAGAAATTCAAATTCGCAATACCGATGAAAAGAAAGCTGAGGATGCAATCACAAAAGCATTTGCTGAAATAAAAAGAATCGATAATTTGTTCACAACTTATAATGAAGAGAGTCCTGTCAGGAAGCTTAATAACAGTAATGACTCACTCTTTATAGTTGACAAAGAAATATTCGGTCTAATGGTTTTATGTGATTCGCTTTGGAGAATTTCTGATGGCAGTTTTGATGTCGCAATTGAATCACTAATACGGGGCTGGGGATTTGATACCAAAACTCCGGAAGTTCCGAATCATGATAAAATTAAATCAGCTCTGAAACAAAGTGGATGGAAAAACATCCAACTGCTTGATGAGAAAAAAGTTCATCGCAAAGAAAAAGTTGGATTAAACTTCGGAGCAATCGCAAAGGGTTATGCTGTTGATAGATCAATTGAAGTACTGATTCAGTCGGGAATAACGGAAGCTTTCGTAAATGCGGGTGGTGAAATTAAAACATTGGGTAATGATTGGATTGCCGGAATTCAGCATCCACGAAACATCAAAGAAATTGTTACCAAGATTGGGCTTAACGGAATTTCGGTTGCAACCAGCGGTGATTACGAAAATTATTTTGAAAAAGATGGTGTTCGTTATCATCACATACTTAACCCGAAAACCGGTTATTCGGCGGGAGGAATTCAAAGTGTAACGGTGATTCATAAAAACAACGCTTTTGCTGATGGAATTGCAACAGCGGTTTTTGTAATGAGAAAAACAAAAGGACTTGAATTAATTGAAAGTCTTAACGATACTGAAGTAATGATAATCGATGATGAAGGAAAGATATTTTATTCATCAGGGTTTGAAAAGTTCTTAATTAATTGAAACAAATAGCCCCGACCTGAAGGTCGGGGTATAGAAATAAAAGTTAGCGGTTTGGCTTTAGCCAAAAAGATTGTGATTGGGCTAAAGCCCAAAGTTTTTTGTTTATTTTTTCCCCGACTTATTCCAAAGGAATGGCTTTGCCAAAAGTCGGGGCAATTGAAAAAAGAAAAGGTGTATTTAAGATGGACATAACAATAATTATAGCAATTGCCACAATGGGTGGATTAGGATTTATTTTTGCAGGTGCGCTTGCAGTTGCAGATAAAAAACTTCGTGTTGTAGAAGATCCTAAAATTGCAGAAGTAAATGACGTATTACCCAATGCAAACTGCGGTGCGTGCGGATTAGCAGGCTGTTATGACTTTGCTACAAATGTTGTAGATGGCAAAGTTAAAATTAACGGTTGTCCTGTCGGCGGACAGGATGTTGTTGATGAAATAGCCCGAATTATGGGATTAGACAGCAGTGAAAGTATTAAGCTCGTTGCAAGAATTTTATGTCACGGCGGCAATGCTGAAGCCGTTATGAAAGAAGGAGCAGAGTATCATGGTCCCCAAGGATGCTCTGTTCAGACAATTGTTGCCGGCGGACAGAAGATGTGTTTATACGGTTGCCTTGGCGGTGGAGAATGTGTTGATGCGTGTCAGTTCGGTGCAATATTTATGAACGAAGATGGTTTGCCCGTGGTTGTTGAAGAAATTTGCACAGGCTGTGGTCAGTGCGTTGAAGCCTGTCCACGCGGCATTATTGAAATTCATCCTGATGACAGAGAATTATTTGTCTTCTGCAAAAATCACGATGACCCGAAACGTGCAAAGGAAGTTTGTAATGTTGCCTGCTTCGGATGCGGCATCTGTGCCCGTAAATCTGACGGCGGAATTGAGATGAGAGATTTCTTACCGGAAATTAATTATGACAAGCTTGATCTCAGCAAAATACCGATTGACAAATGTAAAACCGGTGCAATAAGATTTGTTCATCCTGAAAAAGCTGCTGAATTGCTGAAGCAGGAAAATATTGAAGTAAAAGTAAATTGAATTTTGCGTCGTCATTCCCGCGAAATTACCCAGGCATCAATGTAAGGAATACATTTTAAAAAAGATTTTCTTTCTAAACAATTAAGAACAAAAAACATAGCACTCCTAACGGAGTGCAGATGTTTAAGGGTTTATGTCATTTCTACAAACATTTCGCTCCTCTGGAGCGAAGACAAATGAAGTTACAACTCCTTTAGGATTTAAATGTTTGTAGAGAAAAGAAAACCCCCAGCTATAGAACTCCTTTAGGAGTTCAATGATTAAATATGATGGTATTTCGGAAGCATAGATCATAGTAATTAAAAGAAATATATTAGTATCAAAATAAAAATTAAGTTGATGTTATTCACGCGAACCTGCCTGCGGTAGGCAGGAGTGGGAATCCAATAAAATTGATTCCGGCTCGAGGCCGGAATGACTGCAAGTAATATGTACACAGAAGAACTTTACGAAGAAGGAATAGTTAAAGAAGCAAAGAACGGAATTGCAATCATTCGCATTCAGGATTCGGAAAAGTGCGGTGAATGCACAGCTAAAATTTATTGCAAGCCGGGCAGATCTGATGAAAGAAGTTTAACAGTCCGCGATCCGTACGGAGTTCACCCGGGTGATAAAGTCCGCGTTGTTATTAAAGGGAGTAAAATTCTTTCTGCCTCTTTTCTGTTGTATGGAATTCCAGTAATAATTTTAATTAGTGGTTTGTTAATCGGCATGCAAATCTTTAATAACAACAAAGAGTTGTTTTCAACTCTGTTATCATTTGGGTTTATTTCGATTTATATGTTTTTTGTTTTCATTTTTTCTAAGAGAAACACACAAAATGCCTCGTCCTACCCTGAAATTACTTTTGTTAAAACTATCAAGAACTAATTAGAATTTTGAAATCCTGATAAAACATTTATCCCGCTTACTTTAAGAATACTAATCAGTAAAACCGCTGCACCAATCCATTGAACGACATTAAGAATGTTTCCCCTTAAAAAATATTCCAACAATACAGCTGTTAGTGGAAATGCAAGCTCACAAATAGTAGCTACTGATGCGGTGATTCGTTTCAATCCATAATAATAAAGAAAGATTGCCGCTCCGCCTGTTGTAAAAGCAATGATTAGAAAAATGATGGCTTGCTTTGTCGTAATTTCTGAGATGGAGCCAATATCACCTAACGACAAAACAAGCACGAGCATTATCAGAGCAGAGAATAAAAACCTTAAATATGTTCCCATTTCAAAAGAAACATTTCTCAAAGCCCGCTTGCTTAAAACAGTGGAAGAACTGAATGCTAGCGCCGCTATTAAAGCAAATAGAGCTGCAATTGTTGTTTTATCTCCCGTCGCAAAATCAGGAAGCTTTGTTCCAAAGGTCATAAAGTATGCCCCGATAACCGCTAATGCTGCCCATAGGAAAAATTGTGTTGGTAATTTTTCTTTGAGAAAAATGGCGGCGAGGGTGATTGCAAAAACCGGCTGCAATTTTTGAAGCAGAATTACGACCGAAAGGTTAACAAAGTTTACGTAGAAAAGTGCTTTAGTGATAGCCATCGTACCAATAGCTCCGCCAAGCAATGCTACCAAAAAGAAGGCCAGCCAGTCTTTCTTTTGTAAAGTTTTTAACGATGGTATCTGCTTTATGAAATATGGCGAAAGCAGAATTGCTACGATTGTGCTTTCTACAAAAACCACCAAGGGAACAGGAAGACTAAATAGAGCAGGACGAAGAACAATTCCATCTACTCCCCACAAGCTTGCAGCGATAATTACAAATAAAGGAGCCAGGTTATTTTTTGTAGATGAATAATTCTTGTCTGATTTCATTTAGAATAATTATTTTTATTTTATGTTTGGGTATAAATTTATTTACTAATTGAGAGTTAAATATAATACAAAGATGTTTTGAATCTTTTGATAATAATAATTACTATTTGAAAATGGGAACACTCATATGACAACTAAAGCTAAATTATTTACCACTATATCAGCCATCACCCTCAGCATGATTGTTTGGTCTTGTGCATCTATTTC
>DATIJX010000107.1:0-8975 GCA_035478175.1 Ignavibacteriaceae bacterium | reverse complement strand
ATTATTTACTAACAAATCTAATCGGAGGACAAATATGAAAAAGTCATATTTACTTTTATTGTTTTCTTTTCTCTTTATTCCACTAAGTCTATCATTTGGACAGCTATTCGTGGAGGATTTTAACTACCCTGTTGGCGATTCCCTAACCGGTCACGGCTGGACAAAACACAGCGGTGCAGCGTTCACTATCTTTGTTCAGACAGGAAGCCTGACATATACTGGTTATCCTTCCTCAGGAATCGGGAACCACGTAAACATACAAGGTGGTTCTGGTTCACGTGAAGATGTTAACATAGGAATAGATTCACTTTCCGCAAATGGAGATGTAATCTATTATTCCTTTCTTGCAAATGTTGCTTCTGCAAGTGCAACACAAGATTATTTTATTCATATCGGTAATAGAGTTTCCCCAACTGCATTCACACTTTTTGCTGCACGTGTTTTTGTTCAGGATGTTTCGGGAAATCTGAGATTTGGCATTAGTAACACATCAACCCAAACAATGAGTACGACAAACTTCAGCTATAATACAACATATTTGATTTTCGTAAAATATACAATTAACACTGGTGGTGCTGATGAATGCAAACTTTGGGTATTCAGCTCTGGCGTTCCACTCAGTGAAGCTCTTGCTGGTACACCTGAGGTGCTAAATACCGCAACTAGCGGACAGGATGTTATCGATGCAATTGCTTTACGCCAGGGTGGTCAGGCATATTCAGTATTAGTTGATGGTATTAGAGTCTCAACTCAATGGGGCGACCTTGTTCCTGTTGAATTTACTTCTTTTTCTTCAGTAGTTGATGGCAGCAATGTCATTTTGAATTGGTCAACTGCCACCGAGTTAAACAACTTTGGTTTTGAAGTTCAGAGATCAATTGCAGGAAATGAATTTGTAACTGTTGGCTTTGTAAATGGTCACGGCACTACTACAGAAGCTAAGGACTACAGATTTGTTGATGCTAATCTCACCGCTGGAAACTATTCTTACAGGCTAAAACAAGTTGACTTTAACGGAACATTCTCATATTCAGATGAAGTGAATGTTGATGTTACATCACCCGCTCAGTTTGAACTTTCTCAGAATTATCCGAATCCATTTAATCCGAGCACGACGATTAAGTTCTCAATTCCTCAAAGCTCAAATGTAAGTTTGAAAATATTCAATACACTTGGACAAGAGGTTAGCACTCTTATAAACCAGAATATGGAATCGGGTTTGCACACAATTAATTTTGATGCAAGTCAGTTGAACAGTGGAATATATTTCTACAAGCTTGATGCTGGCTCATATTCCCAAGTAAAGAAGATGACCTTACTTAAATAAAGATAATACAAGAAGCATATTAAGCCCCTCTTGCAATCAAGGCTCGGACTTTCCGGGACTGATCGGAGGGGTTTTTTATTTGTTGGTCGCTCGGCAACGAAGCAAAAAACAGGTGAATTTTGGTTGTGAAAAGAAAAAATTACTTGCTGCTGAATGCTATCCCTATCTTAAATCATTTAGAAGACAATTATCTTAAAGGCACAAGTATTGCAACTGAATTTGTAATGGGATTTGTTTAAGTTAACACTTCAGTTAAACAGCAAATAATTAAAAAATAGACTATATATTAAAATGATATTTGGTTTTGTAAAATTGAACGGCAGGAATAAAATTGAAAGAAATATCCGTCGTGATCATAAAATGAAGAGGATTCTCTTCAATGTTGTTTATGGAACGGTGGGATTTCTTCTCTTAAATTTTATTCTTTACACTCTTTCTTCAAATTAGTCACCCCGGCGAACTATTTTATTTATCAGATTTTAGATTGAACCGCAGGCGGTAATAATTTATATTAGTCCGTCTTTTTCATCATAATATGAATAAAAATAAAGTATATATAGAAACCTACGGCTGCCAGATGAATCTCGCTGATACCGAGATTGTGCTCGGCATTCTGCAAAACAATGGCTACAGTGTAACCAAACATTCCGATGAGGCTGATATAATTTTAGTTAATACATGCAGCATAAGAGAAAATGCAGAGCAAAGGATTTATGGCAGACTGGGAAATTTTAAAGCGATAAAAGATCAAAAGCCTGATTTAATTGTAGGCGTTCTTGGTTGTATGGCAGAACGTTTACGTTCCGATCTTGTTGACAAGAAAAAAATTGTTGACGTTGTTGTTGGTCCTGATGAGTACAGAAGACTGCCGGAACTTATTGATGTTGCATTCAATGGTGATAAAGGAATTGGAGTTAAACTCTCCAAAACAGAAACCTATGATGATATAATTCCTCACAGAGAAGATGGCTTGCAGGCGTGGATTTCTGTTATGCGGGGATGCGATAAATTCTGCACATTCTGCGTAGTTCCGTTTACACGTGGAAGAGAACGCAGCCGTTCGCTTAATTCCATTGTTGAAGAAGTCAAACAGTTGGCAGCTCGTGGATTTAAAGAAATATCTCTGCTTGGTCAAAATGTTAATTCGTACAAAGACGAAGATTCTGTGAACGGCGGAGATTTTGCTGACTTGCTTTCTGCCTGTGCAAGAGTGGATCATTCGGTGAGAATTCGTTTCACTACCTCTCATCCGCAGGATCTTTCGGATAAACTTCTCTACACAATCGCTGAGCATTCAAATATTTGCAACTATATTCACTTGCCTGTTCAATCAGGTTCAAACAGAATTCTTGAATTGATGAACCGTACATACACAATTGAACATTATCTTCAACTGGTGGAGAAAGCAAGAAGAATAATTCCGGGAGTAAGTTTTTCAACAGATATCATTTCAGGTTTTCCATCGGAGACTTTCGAAGATCATATAATGACTCTTGATGTTATGAGAGAAGTGAGATTCGATGGTGCTTTTATGTTTAAGTATTCTCCACGAGAGGGCACAAAAGCATTCAAAATGGAGGATGATGTTTCTGAGGAAACCAAAACAAAAAGACTTCAGGAAATAATTAATCTTCAGCAGCAGATATCTTTTGAATTAAACCAGGAGTTGATTGGTAAAGAGGAAATTGTCCTGGTTGAAGGTTTTAGTAAAAAATCCGACAAGTTCCTATCCGGCAGAACCGATACAAATAAAGTTGCAATAGTTTCTGCAGATAATAAAATTAAAGCGGGCGATTATATAAAAGTGAAAATTAACCGCGCAACGTCAGCGACTTTGTTTGGTGATTTTACAGGTTTCGTAAATTTGGTTGAAGAAAGCTTATCTTTAACCGGTTGAATTTGAAACAATAAATCATTCCGTTTACTAACGGTTAAAAAATGTTTAAGCGTAAAATAAATTTCTATTTTCTTCCGATTCTCCTCAGCCTCGTTACATTCACAGGAAATTTATATTCACAGGAAATTGATATTGTTCCTTACCTCAAAGCAATAGAGAATGGGAATATTGGACAGGCAAAAGAAGCGCTTGTTGATTTAAAGGAAAAGAATGCTGATGATCCTTCAGTAATGTTTCTTGATGCTGTGTTAAAAGAAAACGGGCAGGAAGCAGTTGTCATTTACCAGGAAATTGTTGATAATTATCCTAAAAGTAAATACGCTGATGCCGCTCTTTACAGAATATTTTCGTACTACTATGCTCTTGGTCTTTACGAAACAGCACAGGAAAAATTGAAACAGCTTAAAACATCTTATCCAACTTCACCTTACATAAATGTTGCCGATCAAAATCTTTCAGCGTTGGAAAAATCTGATGTGAAGGAAACAGAAACTGTGGTTGAGGAAGTAAAACCTAAAGCAGAAGAGAATTATAAGTTTACTATTCAGGCGGGTGCGTTTACAAATCTTGATAATGCAAATAAACTTATCAGCGAATTTGAAGCTGCGGGCATTTTCACCCGGTTAGGTGAAAAGATAGTTGGCGGCACAACTTTTCACGTTGTATTTGCAGGTAAGTTCGAGAAGTATGAGGATGCAGAAAATTTTCTGCCGGTTATAAACTCTCGCTATAAAGTAAACGGAAGCATAGTTTCTATTCCTCCTCAATAATCGTGAAAATTACATTCGTTGGCACAAGCTCAGGGAAAGCTTCATTAAATCGTAATCACTCCTCTTTACTATTCACTTCGGAAGAATATAATTTGCTTGTTGATGCAGGAGATGGAATTTCCCGTGCATTATTGAGTAGTGGATTACACTTCAACTCTTTGAATGGAATACTTTTCACTCACCTTCATCCAGATCACTTTTCAGGTTTACCGGCATTAATTGTTCAAATGAAGATGATGAATAGAAATGAACCACTTGATATTTTTATTCACGATAGTCTTAAAACTGTGGTTGAAGATTTTTTGTTGAGATCTTACCTACTACCTGATAAAATGGAATTTAAAATTCATTACAAAACTTTTACAGATGATGAGCGTTTGATAATTTCGAAAGACTTTTCTTTCATAGCCAGGAAGAATTCCCATTTAGGTAACCTCGAAAAATTTAAGGGTAAATATCCCTCTCTAAGTTTATATAGTGCAAGCTTTCTTTTTGAAGCTGGGAATAAAAAAATCGTTTACACTTCTGATGTTGGTTCAGAGGAAGATCTTTTATTATTTAGAGAACTTTTTCCGGACATTCTAATCAGCGAAGTAACCCACATTTCACCTTCGGACATCGTTGAAAAAATCATCAAAATAAATCCTAGTAAAGTATATTTGACTCATTATTCCGACGAAGATATTCCAGCCATAAGTGAAATTTTGGCAAACCTTCCTTCGGATCTAAAAGAAAAAGTAAAATTAGCTGTAGACAACTTATCCTTTGAAATTTGAAGGATTATTAGATTTTAGTTCCTAAAATGTTCTGTTTCAAATCAGCTTCATATTAGTTATTTTTACTCCTGCGACAGTTTGTCATTCTAATCTTTATAATAATTCAGTGAACAGAGAAGAATTCAAAAAGAAACACGGGATCATTAGCCACTCCAGTGAAATAAATGATCTGGTTGATGTGGTAATGCAGGTATCTACTTCCGATATCACCATACTTGTTTATGGTGAAAGCGGTGTTGGCAAAGAAGTATTTGCGAGAGCAATCCACAACTCAAGTAAAAGAACGGGCAAAGAATTAATTAGTGTTAATTGTGGTGCAATACCGGAAGGGATTCTGGATAGTGAACTATTCGGACATAAGAAAGGTGCATTCACCGGTGCGTTTGAAGGCAGGAAAGGATACTTTGAAATTGCTGATGGCGGAACTTTATTTCTGGATGAGATTGCTGAAATGCCTCTTACCACGCAGGTTAAAGTTTTAAGGGCAATTGAATTTAAAGAGTTTATGAGGATAGGTGCTGAGACCGTTACCAAAGTTGATGTGAGAATAATTGCAGCCACCAATAAGGATTTGCAGGAGGAAGTCAACAGCAGGAGATTCAGGGAAGATCTTTTCTTCAGATTAAAAGCTGTAAGCCTGAGCATTCCCCCGTTAAGAAAAAGAAAAGAAGATATTGAATTACTCGCCAATCATTTTCTTGAAGGGTATGCATCAGCAAATAAAATTACTCCACCAAGGATCTCGCAGGATGCAATCACAATTCTTATGGAATATAACTGGCCAGGAAATGTGCGTGAACTTAAAAATGCTATCGAAACTGCGGTAGCTCTGAATAGAAACGGAGTACTGGATATTGATTCTTTTGCAGACTTGATTGTTTACAGAGAAGAAAACTACTCTTCAAGAAATCTTCCGGTCTTTTTAAGAAAAACCCCTGAAGATGCAGACAGAGAAATTCTTTACAGAGCACTTTTCGAAATAAAAAAGGATTTAATCGAATTAAAGGATATTGTGCTGCTAACCGGAAGGGAAACAGTTGTAAAAGGAGAAGAACCAAAAAAGAATCTTTTTGCGCTTGATGTCATCGAACGGGACACTATAAAAGCCGCACTTGACAAAACACGCGGAAATAAACGTAAAGCTTCCAAATTGCTCAATATTAGTGAACGTACTCTTTACAGGAAAATAAAACAATACGATTTAATTGAAGAATGATATCAATTTTTTTAAATAGATTTAGAAGAGATTTGCTTTATTCGCTGGTAATTGCTTTCTTGTTCGGAACAAGTGTGGTAGTTAATTTTGGATGTGGCTCTTATTCATTTACAGGTGCTTCTGTTCCTGCACATTTAAAGACGATTGCTATTCCTATTGCTGATGACAAAAGCCCGGCTGCCATTCCAGGGTTAAGAGAATCGTTGACTGACAACCTGATTCAAAAGTTTATCAGTGACAACTCTCTGCAGGTAACTGAACGCTCAACAGCAAATGCAACTCTGGAATGTGTAATTACTTCCGTAACTGATGCACCAGCAATTGTAAGTGCCGGTGAGCAGATTACTTCTAGAAGGTTGACAATAAATGTAAAAGTTATTTATAAAGACCTCGTTCAGAAAAAAACAATTTTTGAAAATAACTTCTCCAATCATGGCGATTATGTGCCAGGTGAAGCAACAAATAAAAGGGAGGACGCCATAAACATTGCTGTAGATAAATTATCAGAGGATATTCTTCTTGCAGTAGTTTCTGGCTGGTAAAAAAGGAAATTTTATGGATAATATAGTTTTAATAGGATATTTCGTTTCGCTATCAATTCTTTTCATATTCGGACTTCACGGATTCGTTCTTCTTTTCTATCACCGAAAGTATAAGGATGTAAATTTCAATTCCACTAAAGATTTTGAAAATGCACCATTAGTTACAATTCAGCTTCCGTTGTATAATGAACTCTACGTTGTTGAAAGATTGATTGATAAAGTTTGTGAAATAGAATATCCAAAAGAAAAATTAGAAATTCAGGTACTTGACGATTCAACTGACGAAACCGTTGATGTTGTTGCAAAGGCCGTTGATGCAAAGAAAAAGGAAGGCTTTAACATTGAACATGTCAAACGAAGTAACAGGGAAGGGTTTAAAGCAGGTGCCTTAAAAGAAGGTTTGAAAATAGCTAACGGAGAGTTTGTTGCAATATTTGATGCTGATTTTATTCCACATTCCGATTTTCTCAGCAACACGTTAAAGTTTTTTACTGATGAAAAAGTTGGAATGGTTCAAACTCGCTGGGAACATCTGAACGGCGATCATTCACTTATTACACGAGCACAAGCGCTTGCCCTCGATGGTCATTTTGTTATTGAGCAGACTGTTCGTAACAAAGCCGGCTTCTTTATTAATTTTAATGGTACCGGTGGTGTTTGGAGAAAGTCCTGTATAGAAGATGCAGGTAATTGGCACGCCGATACTTTAACCGAAGATCTTGACCTTAGCTACAGGGCGCAGCTTAATGGATGGAAGTTTGTCTTCCTGAAAGATTTTACTTCACCTGCAGAACTTCCTCAGGAAATTAATGCGTTGAAATCACAGCAATTCAGATGGACCAAAGGTGCAATTGAAACTGCAAAGAAAATTCTTCCGCTTGTCTGGAATTCTGATGTTCCGCTAAGAATAAAACTTTACAGCACATTTCATTTAACTAATAACATTGTGTTCCCATTTATTCTGCTTGCTGCAATTTTAAATGTACCTCTCATCTTCGTAAAGAACAGCGGTGGTCATGAAGTCTATTTTGCTTTTATGTCAATATTTGTTCTGGCATTTATTAGCTCATTTATGTTTTACCTTTATTCGCAAAAAGATATTCACCCCGACTGGCGAAAAAGAATTGTGCTCTTTCCGATTTTTATGGCCGGAAGTATGGGTTTTGCTCTCAATAATTCACGCGCAGTTTTTGAAGGCCTTCTCAACCGAAAGAGTGAGTTTGTTAGAACTCCGAAATTCAAACTAGTTTCCGAAAAAGATACGTGGGTTGGCAAAAAATATTCAAAAAATAAAATTGGTTTTGCGGTTTATGTTGAGTTAGTCCTTGCATTCTATTGCTTAATCGGTGTTGTATCGAGTATATATTTCATGGAAATCGCAAGTCTTCCATTTCAGCTATTATTTTTCATAGGATTTTCTTTTGTCTCCATCACTTCCATCAAACATGCTTTCGCAAAAAATACTGTTAAATGATTGTGTGTGAATCGTGGATGAAAAGCTAACGGCAAGAGCAAAATTAATTTATGAACGGGATGATAATTCTCCAGTATTTTTAAGAATAGCTGATTCCTGCCTGCAAAGCAACAATCCTGAAGGTGCTATTTCAATTCTTGAAAACGGATTAAAAAATTTTCCTGATCATCCCCTTGCATTTATTTTGATGGGCAAAGCGAATGTTATGATGAATGAATTAGAAATGGCTGAATACTTTTTCAAAAAATCAAGTGAACTTTTAAATACCAACCGAACTTATACACACTATAAAAAAGAATATAAACTTCCCGATAAGCAGCATTCACCATTTGATACTTCAAGGGGTAGTATATTCATCAAATCATCAAAAGATGATATGATAAAAATTGACGAATTGATACCTGATAAATCCCAACCGGTTGAAGATAGACTTGCTCAGATTGCAAACGAGCTAATGAATAAAAGGCTTGAGCAAACTGGTAATTTTCCTTTAAGGGAAGCAGAAGAACAGAAATATTCACCCGATAAGAGCAAGCTGGCAACGGAAACTTTGGCAAATATTTATCTTTCGCAAGGACAGAAAAATGAAGCAATAAAAATTTACGAATTACTTGCTAACCGTAATCTCGGAAAGAAAGAATATTATCTTGAAAAAATTCGGGACATAAGTTCGAAGTAAATTTTCTGATTTTATAAACTTATCCTCAACACTTGCATTTCCTATGGCGACTGATCTATCAACGAAAAAATTAAAGAAGAGTTTTTATCGAAGGGAAGTAATTGTTGTCGCAAGAGAATTACTTGGTAAAGTCCTTGTAAAATCAAATGGCAAGGAAATACTTGCCGGGAAAATTGTTGAGGTTGAGGCCTATCACGGTGACATTGATGAAGCTGCGCACTCTTATGGCGGCGTCACTAAGCGAAATGAAATTATGTTTGAAGCGGGTGGTTACCTTTATGTTTATTTTACATA
>DATIJX010000106.1:0-3705 GCA_035478175.1 Ignavibacteriaceae bacterium | reverse complement strand
GTCTGAGGAAGGAGAAATTGCTGATCCTGTCGGAATCGTATGCTCACCTGCGTTAACAGATAATGTTGCGTGCATCCATTCACCGCTGCCAACTTTATATTTTACAAAAAGCCAGGCGGCATCATAGTTTGTAATGTTCCGCCAGGAGTTTTTCCAATTCAGGTCGAAGTTCACAAATGTATGGGAATCGTTTACCTGCCCGGTAAGGCGGACATTTTTTACGCTAATATCATTTGCTTTCAGTTCAGCAGTTAAAAAGAGCAGGAAGAAAAATATTAACAATGAATTGAACAAGCTTAGGTAATGTCGGTTCATTTTAGTTTTCACACAAATGCCTCTCGTTTATCTAGTAAGTTTTTATAAAATTCGTTAAGGACAAAATTCAGACCAATAATTTATTTCGGTCAACAGACATCTTATTTTAAGAGTTATTAATGACAAACTTTAAATAAGAATTTTAATTGAGACAGGATAATGTAGTTTGTTCCAATTTGAGAGTCAATGAATAACTTACTATGCACCGAAGATTTTGGCGTAAATTATTCAACGACATTCAATTCAATTTTAAATGAAAGAGTTTATAGAGGAGATTTTTTCTAATATCTCAACAACATTTATACTGCGATCCGCGAAGACGGATTATCGAAGGAGGACCATCTTCTTTGTTTCAACGAAGTCGTCAGCTATAATTCTGTAAATGTAAACACCTGATGCAAGGTCAGATGCATTGAATTCATACTGATGGTAACCAGTTTTCAATTGCTCATTAACCAATGTCGTGACCAATTCTCCCAAAACATTGTAGATACTCAGGTTTACATTTGATTCCTTCGTAACTGCAAATTTAATAGTTGTACTTGGATTGAAAGGATTGGGGTAATTCTGTTCCAGATTATATGAAATTGGAGTTTCAGATTTATCAGATAGGATAAGCAATTTATCAATTGATTCGTTAGTTACAGTAATTTCTTCACCCGGGATTAAATCTGCATTAAGTTTATTACGTGACTGGTCTTGCAAAGTGATGCTTACATTTTCAACTTGAACATTTATAGGATACATTATTCCGCTCAGCAATATAGTCTGTGTTCCACAATCAAGGTTTTCAGCTATCCTTCCACTTGCAAACCTGATATCAAAAGCTCCTTCAGGTGGAATGGGAGGTAGTTCGAATAAATTTAAATCAACTTCATCATTTACTAAGTATAAAACAAAACTACTTCCTGAAGCATCAGTTAATATTATTCTTCCCCAATCTTCATTGAAGTACTCTTCTAACTCTAAACTTCCTTTTGCAAATCCACCCGGCATATTTATCTGTCCAGCCCCATTCAATTTTACAAAGTATCCACGACCTGGTTCTAAAGTAGTTACAATCTGATAATTATCTGAGTAGCCATAAATTATCCCGGTAATGAGTCCAGGCGGTGTGGTTGTTAAACTAGTTGTTGCAACTGCAGTCTCATATCCTCCTATGAGGTTCCAACCCGCTGTTGCAGCGATTGGATAGTGTGGTACTCTCTGAATTCCACCTGCAGGCCATTCATCTCCTGTATTATATACTTTGTTGCCAAGATGCTTCATCCAATAGCCTTCTCCCGGTATTGTTGTCGTTACTGGTATATAATTTCCTAACATTTTAAATACATTTACTGCAGGATCTTTGCCCGACCACCACTCATTCACTCCCTGACCATCTGGATTTATTCCTGGTACTGATACTGCATTCCAACCATTATTAATTACGACTTCCAACCCAAAATTGCCTTCAAATAATCCAGTTTCCCATAAGGTAATGTTGTCCGCATCATAAATTCCCCAAAATGCGCTTGTTAAAAGCCAGGACAGTCCTGGTGTAATATTCGGATTTTCTACATTAAAATTTATCGTTACAACATCAGTCCATTGAGGACTACTGGATATAACGGTTCCGTTATTACTATTAACAAAAGGCAAATCAATATTCACCCAGATTCTATTCTTCATTGGTTTTGTTATTGTGGCAGATGAGTAATTGCCCCCAGAAAAATTATGAAAAATGTAATCAACATTGCTAACGGGAGTGCTTGTAAAAGAAATAGCTGCAGTATCGAAACCAAATACCATAGTCGAACCACCAAGGTCATCAACCCCTGTATTAGTATTTACTTGAAAAAGAACGGTAAACTCAGAACTGGTAGAATTCAGAACCGTAAATCTACCGTTTATAGTTGTCGGTAAAACAGAAAATGTAAAAAAGAATAGTATTATCCCCATCAGGGCATAAAATCGCATCATATTTCTCTCCATTCAATAATCGAGGTTGCATCATACTCCGGAGTTACCCGAACTCTTTATTTTTTTAGCCTCACTAGAAGAAACAGAAAAGAAGTCAGCACAGTAATAAGAATTAATCTTAACACCTCATTGATGGCTAGTTGGTTCGTTAGGTAGGCAATAACCAGCAATTAAGTTAATTCTTGCGTCGTTCAAAACTAATCTTTTATTACTGAGTTAAGGAGGCAAATATTATTCCACATTGTGCAAGTAGTAATAGTTGTGGATTGTTCAGGATATTAAAATATTTTCAAAACATTAATTGTGATTAATGAAAAAACGGATAATAATTTTCTTTGATTTGAGAAGTTGTAATCGTTAGTTGGCAGGATTTTAATAATAAAAATCCTAAAAGCATCCATTCACAATTTTAAATGATGAGGTGTGAAATGGATTCTCTGCAAAAAGACCTTCCGGTTACATTCTGGGAAGACAAAGCTGGATACTGGGACAGATGAGTTCCCTCGGCGGTACTTCTTATCTTAAAAATCTTTGATTATGACGATATATTTAAAAGAAAACAATTGACCTTCTGCTTTTATAGAGTTAAATTATTTCCGGCTTAAAACGGTTCTTACTTTTTCTTTCAATAATTTAGAAAGATAAATTCAGGTGAAACGTTTCTTCATAAATGATGTTTCACTTTTCATCGCAGACATTCTAATCTTCCTCATCTGTGTCGGGGGCTTGTATCTTATTATCCTTAAAGCAGACTTGCCTTTCAAAACATCCACCATAAACTCAAAGCTGATTGTTTCTGAAAATCTTCTCAACGAAAAAAATATCAATTCAGGTGATGAAATTATCAGCATAGATAAACTTCAATTTAGCAAATGGGAGGAGGTAGAACTTTATCTTGATGGAAAAAATATTGGGGATACAATTGAGATCAGGTTAAATAGCAACGGAGTGATTAAGTCAGAAATTGTGCAGCTTAAAAAATTTTATGATTTATTTGACCTAATCATAATTTCTTTAGTCGGACTAATCTTTTTTGTAATGGGTGTGCTTGTAAGAGTCAGGGCTTCAGATAATTATTCGGCTTACATATTTCATTGGGCGAGTGTTGGACTCGGGATGGTAATAGTTTTAACCGCCGGTTATTATAATATTCAGCCATTTGGTTACGGTCACTTTAACAGAATAATTTGGTTCTTTGCTTATAGTGTTACTCCAGTACTGTTCATTCATTTCACAGCTACATTCTCCAAGAAAAAAGTTAAAGGCATTAAATATGTTCTATGGTATTTCTATGTGAGCGCAGTAATTAATGCAGTTATACTATCCTACTTATTCCTTGATGCGACAATTGGTGAAAATTTTGAAAGTCTGAAATATTATGTTGCTTTCTTCGATTCCTTCTTCCGAATATTTATTATTATCTGTATA
>DATIJX010000105.1:0-1805 GCA_035478175.1 Ignavibacteriaceae bacterium | reverse complement strand
TGTCATTCCGGTCGAGCGCTTGACGGCCAGCGAGGCAGGAAGCGAAGAACCGGAATCTAATAATTGGTTTTATTCTGGATTCCGTGTCTCCTAAAGGGATGCCTCTGGCAAAGCACGGAATGCAAAATTATTATTGTTTTGAGTGTACTACGTTGGCTGTGATCGTTTACTGTGATAATAATTCGACTAATTGATCTTTTAACTTTTGTGCATTCGGAAATTCAGGATTGATGCTCAAACATTTCTCAATTGACTCAAGCGCATTTTTATAATCTTCTTTCTGAATATACGCTCCCGTTAAATTATAAAAAGTTTGAGCATCAGTTTTATCATATTCTATGCTTGCTGATAAATATTTAATTGCCTCATCAATATTCCTTCTGTTAAGATTAATGTTTCCCAGCCACTTTGCTGAGAATGCATCAGGTGTTTCCTTGAATCGTTTAATAAGAAAATAATATGCGAGATCGTATTCCTTATCATTGATTAGCTGTGAAGCAGCATAGTCATAATCGCTAAGCTTAAATGGATATTGAGATACAATCACCTGAAACTCTTTAACGAAGTTCTGGTAATCACTTTTTGACAGATACCAGTCTGCAGCTTCTCTGTGACCTTTTTCCCAATTCATATTCTCAACTGCGATTTTATAGGCTATAGAATCTATTCTGTCATTTAACTTTATTTTTTTAATGAAAGAAAAATCCGGGCTTACGACAAATGGCCAATCATTCAGCAAGCCGATCAGCCTGATATTAGAAATTACAGTGTCGAGCCTTGAGAAAGCAAAATTAGTCACAACCACACTGTCCTGCTGCCCAGGTGGAATTTGTACCTGCTTATCATCTGGAAGGAAACCATTTCTTTCCATTGCTTCAAAATATATTTTACCCATTAACAGATAACCATTAAGCGAAGGATGCAAGTGGTCAACTGTGAGGTTGTTACCTGCTATTCCATCCGGACTGTTTGCATTAAATATTGAATCCACATCAACTAATCCACAATTAAATTTTTCAGCAAGTTTTTTGATGATCTCATTTATCTCTTCAGGAGCTCTGAATCTGAGAGCATCAAGATCTTTCGCAAACCGGAAAAGTGAATCGGCTGAGTGCATATTTCCAAGTTTTAACTGCTGATGTGCTTTTAAAAAAACTGCATCTGCAAATTCATAACCATCGCCCTCAACTGAAATGAATGGTTTTTGATCTTTCAAATTGCTAACAAGTGTGCCAATTACTACAGGAACTCCCGCGTCCTTAGTCATTTGAAGAATATCTTCAAAATTTCCTTCGAATTGTTCTATGCCAACATCGTACGATTCTGAATTATATGGTATCAACTGTTCCTTTACAATTCTTGCCATCAAAGTTCCGCCATGGTGTGTCTCTTGATCGGCATCACTGTTGAATAAGGTCATTACAGCGGCAACAACATTTCTTATAAGCTCAACCGATTTAAAATTGTTAAGCCAGATGAGAAAATTTACAAGCTCACGTGAATTGCCAATGTTTTCACTTGAGCCAACACCAAATGCGCCGTAGTATTCGTTATGTCCTGCATAGATTAAAATCAAGTTTGGCTTCTGCTCAAGTACTCCGGGGATTAGATCCCTGATTGTATATGAGTTCGTTGCGGTTATACCGAGGTTAATTACTTCAATGTAATTATCGGGATAGATTAACTCAAGACGATCTCGGATGTATCTGGAGAAGGTACCATTTGGTGAAAAAGGAAATCCCTGTGCGCTGCTTCCTCCCATCACAAAAACTCTGAACGAATTTTTTCTCTTTACAATGTCAAAC
>DATIJX010000104.1:0-16790 GCA_035478175.1 Ignavibacteriaceae bacterium | reverse complement strand
GAAGGCGGATTCAAAATACTTGTCAGTGATAAAGTAGGTATCAATGTTTCAGCGAATCCCTACATTATTTCAACTGACTACTTAGATGATATAGCAGCTGCATTGGAGAAGGATGCGTACACTTCCGTACTAATTGGAATTTCATATTCTCCATTTGTTGATTCTGATTCTGATGGTGATGGAGTTTTAGATTCAAGAGATATGTGCCCGGATACACCTTATGGAGTCGAAGTTGATGATTTCGGATGTCCGATTGACTCTGATCAAGATGGTGTGCCGGATTATTTAGATCAATGTCCCGGAACTCCAAAAGGTACAACTGTAGATCAAAAAGGATGTCCACTCGATTCTGATGGTGATGGTATTCCGGATGTAGCTGATCTTTGCCCGGATGAAGCAGAGGATTTCGATGGATTTGAGGATGAAGACGGTTGTCCTGATTATGATAATGATGGGGATGGAATACCTGATTCGTTAGATCTTTGCCCCGATGAGGCAGAAGATTTTAATGGATTTGAAGATGAAGATGGCTGCCCGGATGGAGTAATTGATGTTAGTCAGAATAAATTTTTATTAGTTGCTGACGATATCTTTTCAACTAATTCGTCCAAGATTAAAATTGAAGGAAGTAAATATCTGGATGAAGTAATGGCAGTATTGAAAAAATCTCCGGATAAGAAATGGCGAATCGAGGGGCATATGGATTCTAAAGGTGACGCAAGATATCTGAGAACTTTGTCACTCGATCGTGCAAAAGCCGTTTTGGAATATTTTATATACTTTGGTGATTTGAAGCGAGAAAATTTCAAAGTTTTAGGCTTGGGAGATAAGATGCCTGTTGCTGATAATAGAACGGAAGAAGGTCGAAAACAAAACAGGAGAATAGAAATACTGGTGGAGGAGTAATAAAATTGGCTAATTGAGTTTCCTTATTTGAAGGGACTCATTTTCTCTTAGATTAATCAACTTCTTTTCCTTTGAGTTAATCGAACTAAAAAATAAATTTTTTGAACCGGATTAATGATCCGGTTTTTTATTATTTATTTTAACTTCTTAATAACTTTGGCTGGTACACAAGCAGCCTCAATATTTTATAGTATCTATTTTCTCGATTAGTTTTCAAATACTGCTACTGAAGGCCCAAGTATGAATGCTGTACTATCCAGTACTCTCTGTATTGCAGCGTCAATTTCGATTTTAATTGAATTGTATTGGACTTTTAGGTCTAAGAATGGAACTTCCATCTAATTTCTCTTTACAAATTGAATTCTTTACCAGTAATAATGCTAAAACTACAATAACTGAACTTAATTAGTAATTAAAGTATTATAAATTTCGTAATAATAGGATAAATTACAGACACTATTTTTATTCTCTTAGCAAAGTTAAATAATTGCATCTTATAATTAAATTGTTTTTATTACAAATGTAGTTGGGTAATTCTTATTGCTATTTGTAAAATGAATAGTATAATTTTTGAAATTCAGATTTATAAGAATATATCAGGATTTTAAAATAGATAAGGCTAATATCTTATTTGTATACAATTTTTGTTGATGGTTTTAAGAAGTTCTGATCTTTAGCATATTTATAATAAGTATTTCTAACAATTTATATTAAGTCAAGCGGAAACTGTGGATTTTGAAATCAACATCTTTAAATAGT
Organism: Ignavibacteriaceae bacterium; assembly: GCA_035478175.1. Taxonomy (GTDB): domain Bacteria; phylum Bacteroidota; class Ignavibacteria; order Ignavibacteriales; family Ignavibacteriaceae; genus IGN2. The sequence continues at coordinate 15,125 of DATIJX010000104.1, read as the reverse complement.
TTATTAACCTTATTGCACAATCTGAGATTTCCAGCGCAAATTATTGCACTTAGTATTGTAATAGCATTCTTTGACGTTTATCCGCAGACAGCGAAGCGAGTAAATCACGCTTTTCACAATAAATTTGTTTTTGGAGTAGATGGAGGAATCACTATACCACAGACCGATTATGAAAAGAATAAGATAGGCTATTCTTTAAGATTATCCGGTGAATATTTTTTTAAGACTAATTCGATCCATTTAGTTGGTCTAAAACTAAAAATTGGCTCAGAGGAAGTTACGGGTGAGGATTCCAGAACTACAATCTCAACACAGGACGGTCAGCGTAATATATCTCCTGTTTTTAAAACGAGTGTTTTTTCTGCCGGACTTGCCGCAACATACAGTATTTCCATTAACGATGTATTTTTCCCGTTTATTTCGGTAGGATTCACAGAGATGTGGTTCGATCCAAAAGATAATAATGGAAAACCGGCAGAGGGCAATAGTGAAAATTTATATAATAAAATGACCAATGCATTTAGTTTTGAAGGAGGATTTAAAGTTCTTGTCAGTGATAGGGTAAGTATCAACATTTCAGCAAATCCATATATTATTTCAACTGATTACTTGGATGATATAGCAGCTGCGTTTGAAAATGATTCATATACTTCTGTGTTAGTTGGATTTTCGTATTCTCCATTTGTTGATTCAGATTCTGATGGAGATGGAGTAGTGGATTCAGAAGATATGTGTCCGGACACACCCTATGGGGTTAGTGTTGATGAATTTGGGTGTCCGGTAGATACTGATAAAGATGGTGTGCCGGATTATATAGATGAATGTCCTGGAACTCCAGTAGGTACGACTGTAGATCAGAAAGGATGTCCGCTTGATTCTGATGGAGATGGAGTAGCGGACTCAGAAGATATGTGTCCGGAAACACCCTATGGGGTTAGTGTTGATGAATTTGGATGTCCGGAAGGGGATGAAATTGTCAGTGAACAAAAAATTACAATACCTGGTGATAATATATTTCCTCCTAATTCGGCTATGATAAAAATTGAAGGTAAGAAATATTTAGATGAAGTAATTTCGCAGTTACAAAAGTTCACGGATAAAAGATGGCGCATTGAGGGGCATATGGATTCTGTGGGTGATACTAAATCTTTAATGACTTTATCCCTTGAACGAGCAAAAGCAGTACTTGAATATTTTAGCTTCTTCGGAGGATTAAGAAAAGAAAACTTCCAGTTTTTTGGTATGGGAAGCAATTACCCGTTAGGTGATAACAATACAGAAGAAGGCAGAAAACAAAATCGCAGAATTGAGATTATTCCTGAAGCAACGGATGTTATAACAGACAGTATAGCAAGACCTGAGGAAGAATTTAATCAATTTATTTTGAGAGGTGATGATTCTTTTGAATCAAATACGGCCACTTTGAAGGAATTGGCAAAGATACTGTTAGACGAAATCGCAGCATATATTAAAGACCAACCTGGAAGCAGATGGAGAATTGAAGGATATACCGATAATCAGGGTTCAGCATCCTTGCAGAAAAAAATAACATCAGAAAGAGCATACGCCATTTATGATTACCTGATAGCTGAAGGACTTTCTGCAGATAAATTTACTGTATCAGGACTTGGTAGTTCTAATCCGATTGCAAATAATGATACTCAAGAAGGCAGAAGTGCAAACAGACGGATATTAATAATTCGTGAGGATTAAGATTCGTTATAATCTGATTACAAGCTCAACTCCCTGATTACCATTGTCACACTTCGATTTGTTTTATTTTACCGGCAATATTATGACCTTTTCCAGAATTTTATGTCTTAAAACTCTTCTTTTAGATATTTATTTTTACATTTTTACTTATTTAATTAATCATCACAAAAATCTCAATTAAGAATTGTTGTTTTATTTAAATGAAATTAATAATCATATAAATATCAAATGCTGATTATTTGATTTTTATAATGTTCTGTTGTTAGAGGTTTTTAAACCTTCTCAATATTTAATAAATTAAATAGTAACAGGAGTATAAATGATTCAAGAAGTTAGAAAATTTTTCACGCTACTTAATGTATTAATAATCTTTGTCTTTATTACCGGCTCTGTATATATATATAGAGGATTCTATCATATTGATTATACAATTTACTATTTACACGATGGAACGAGTTATTTATTAAAAGGTATAAAATTTGTTTTCCCAATTGTCGTCATTGCTTTAATCTTTTTGTATGGATTAGTTTACTTAAAGAAAATACAGCTTAGTTCCGTCATCCTATTATTTATTTCCTTCATATTTTTTCTTCTGATAGTCTATCCATTCGCAGATTATTTTTATAGAAAATCTCTGACAGAAAATATTGATGAATTTCATTCTTTCTTACAAATTAAGCCTCCTCATGTTAATCATATAGATACAACAAAATACAATGTTTTTTGTCTTGGAGGTTCTACTACTGAATTTAAAGACGAAACTGGCCGTGATTGGCCGGGTTTAGTCCAGGAGAAGCTGAATAAAGAATTGTTATTTAAGGATATAAGATTATTTAATTTGGGTAAGCAATGGTACTCAACTCAACATATCCTAATTAATTATGCATTGAATCTCAAACAATATAAACCTGATGCTGTGATTGTAATGGAAAACATTAATGATCTTCTTCATAATGCAGATTTTTCATGGCTAAGCACAGGTGAATTCCGGGATGATTATGGAAATTTTCTCGGTCCACTTACGAGGCTTATTAAATATGGCAGTTTTGCAGAATTTTTAGTAAAAACCATTGATGGCTTGTGGTACCAGGAGAAACCTATCGAAATAGAAACAACTGAATTTCGCGGATTAAAAGCATTCGAAAGAAATCTGAACACATTAATTACTCTTGCAAAAGAAGATGGAACTAAAATTATATTGATGACCCAGCCGAATATCTACAAAGACCAAATGACTGAACAAGAACTTGGTACATTAGGTATGCTTAATGGCGAAGCAGTAGGGAATGGTAAAAGATGGACTTATAAAACAGCTTTGAATGGATTTCGACAATACAATGATAAAATAAGAGAAATCGCTTCAACAAAAGGTGGTGTGTATCTGATTGATTTAGAATTGATCGTTCCCAAGAGTTTGGAATTTTTCATTGATGATGTTCACTATAATTCAAAGACGCATGACCTTATATCGCTGTTCATTTCTGAAGAGTTAAAGAAAATATTTAAAAATGAATTGGTTGAATTATAGCCACCTTTACACACTTAGGAGCAGAGAACGAACGCGTAAAAAGTAAGTTTAAAGATATAGTAAAAATAGTTGAACTTTTTACCAGATGATTGTGCTATTTTTTGGAAGGGAATAGGATATTAACTGAATGGAACAGTATCACTTAAATACCATTACTAGTCAGCAGTTTATTTTGTTAAAATTATTTAGAGAAGGAGTGGCTGAAACAACCGATCATGCACTTCTTTTTTTCTTAATTAAGATGTTATTCACAGCTTTAATAAAATACTTAAAATCGGTCTTGTACGGATTTTTTTCATATGAGTCTAAATATCTCTTTTCAGATAATTCAATATCTTCAATTGTCTTCGGCATATCTGCATAAAAAGGAGGAAGTAATCCGGGTTTAAAGTTTTTTCTTCGTTCCTGATGTTCTGGAGTATATAAACTTAGGTAGTGATCACTTACCGGACGAACACCTACAAACTTCAGATCCCTTTTTAACCAGTTTATTAGCATTGGAAGTTCATCTATCCAAAGCTTTCTGAATAATTTCCCCCATGCAGGAACCCTGAAATCATTTTTAAATTTTCCACCATCTTCAAGTTTGTTATGATTATAAACAAAATCCTGAATAAACTCCGAATAAGGATACATTGTCCTTAACTTGTAAACATATATCGGTTTTCCATCTTTACCGACTCTCTTCATTTTAAAAATAGGGCTGTAGAAGAATTTTTTAACCGGATTAAATCTACCGTTTTTTACAGCAGCAAAATAAACCACATCATCAACTGCCGCGAGATCTATTACTTTAAATCCGCAGTAAACTAATCTTCCCAATCCTTCTGCGAGTGATATGGCCCGATCCTTTTCCTTACTAAAAGCGGTGTAAATTTCTCTTGATATTGGTAATTTGGGCATAACTCTTTTCCAGATAAAATCAAAGAAATAGAGAGTATTCGCCATGAAAAATGAATACTTTTTAAGATATCTGCGATACCGATAATGATGAGGAAGTAAAGCACCTACGAACACTCCTCCATTTACCAGGGTCTTTCTAATATCAAGTAGGTAATCATTCAATTTAATCTGGTCATTTAGAACATGTAAATTAACGACTAATTGATGTGAATCTGGTTGGCATCCAGATAAATGAGAAGGTTCCTCAGATTTTTCAATCAATGATCTGCGTGTATCAAATGATTTAAGATCAAGCATTGTATTCAAAACAGAAAATACTTCTCCGTATTCTTTCACATATTCAAATTGCAGCTTATTATGTCCTGCTGATTCAGATTCTGCTTGCTCTAAAGTATTATAACTATACTTCTTGTTTCCATTCCTGCCATTTGATGGAGTCGCATAATCATTCATTTCATAGGCTTTTAAAAAAACAACTGTAGACTCATCATTTTTATTCTTGATCTTTCTGGCAAATAAAATTGCTGTAAGCAGGGACGAAAGTAATGAATAACCAGCTAGTGCTCTGAAAAAGTGAGTTGCGCTTGAACTTTCCAATTGTAAAAAGATTATGGAAAGTACAACAAGTGCTATAATCCGAAAATAAAATTTTACCTGCAATTCAAATGCATTAAGACGGCCGGTTGAAACTAAATCAGGTATGAATTTATGTGTTGTCCCTGCTGAAATCACCCAGCTTATATAAATTAAAGCAAGTAACACGAATTCCTTTTCTAAAAAAACAATCCGGTTTACATTTAAAATTATTTCGACATAACAGAAAAATGTTAAAATTAAACCATCAAGAAAAATAAATTCAATAGATAACTTTAATTGTTCAACAAAATTTTTGTTTCTCTTTTCGCTTTTTCCCAAGATCATAGAAAAATAGGATTCAATTACTAATCCGCTGAACAATGCACTTATTAAATACACCCTGGTTAGTGGATTAATTTCAATGAAAAGAAAGAGTAAGATTAAAGCTATTAAACTAATGAATGATGATAAGTAAAGATTTTTTATTATTTGTAGAGTTGTGTTTTGCTTTTTTATACTGAATTTCCTCGAGAGCAGGGCACCCAATATGATCGAAAATAGAAAATATCCTGAGGATTCAAAGTAACCGGCATCAAGGTAAAAAGCTTTTTTACTTAGAAAATAAAAGAGTGAAAAGGTAAGTAGATATATAGAAAAACTCACAAAGACATTTGTATAATTTTCTCTAATAACGTTAAGAAATGAATTATTTTTGGGTGTTACCCGGAGATTATTTTTTCTTAAATCTATTAGATCAAAGTCAATTTGTAGTTCATCCCTCAACTTAAAAATAGCCCTCAGTTATTATTTTATATACAAGTGGAAAATAGTTGTTAACCATCATTGTGCCATAATAAACCATTGAAAACAAATTAAAATAAAGCTTTTTTGGAGATTTTTCATCTCAATTTGTGTCTCTGTTACAAATCAATACAAGCATACCAAATTAGCAAATATTTTAGGCTTTTTGAGCTATTTAGTGTTATTAAAAGGTTAATATGTTGATGATAACGAAAATAGAGAACAATATTCGGGGAAAAAAGCTTCGGGATTGCTGTAAACTTTATTTATTCAGCCCATCTTAATTATATTACTCATCGTCTTATAATGGTAGAAGTTCATTTTTTTTAATTTTATAAGCCGAAACTTTTCAGAGACTTTTGGCCTTAATGTTGTGATAGTTAACTACCTACTCAAAAATATAAAAAACTTGAAATAAATTATATGAAACTAACTCTAGTTGCAGGTGCCCGCCCCAATTTTATAAAAATTGCACCTGTCATAAATGCAATAAATCTTGCTAAATCTGGTGGACATAAAATTCAATACCGGTTAGTACACACCGGTCAACACTATGACAGCACAATGAGTGAAACATTTTTTAGAGAATTAAATATCCCGGAACCGGATATAAATTTAGGGTGCGGCAGCGGAACACAGGCTGAACAGACTGCAGCTATAATGATTGCGTTTGAAAAAGAACTTATTGCTAACCCGACTGATCTGGTTGTGGTGGTAGGTGATGTAACCAGCACAATGGCTTGCAGCATCGTTGCAAAAAAACTGAATACAAAAGTTGCTCATATTGAAGCCGGTATCCGCTCCTATGATCTTACGATGCCTGAAGAAATTAATCGTATGGTAACGGATTGCCTTGCTGACTACTTTTTTACAACAACAAAATGGGCAGGTAAAAATTTAAAAGCAATGGGCGTAGATGATAGCAGAATTTTTTTCGTGGGGAACGTAATGATAGATACATTACTTTCGAACCAGAACAGGTTTAAAAAACCAGCGTTGTGGAATGAATTAAAGTTAGAAGAAAATTCATATCTCCTAATAACACTTCACCGGCCTGCTAATGTTGATGCAGGTAATAAATTGAAAAGCTATATAAACGAAATTCTAACTAATGTTCGCGGACTACCGGTTATTTTTCCAATTCATCCCCGAACAGCAAAGATTTTCAATGATCTGGGAATAAATGAACCAAACTTAAAAATTACAACGCCCTTAAGTTATCTGGAGTTCAATTACCTGGTAGAACGGGCTAAAGCTGTGGTTACAGATTCTGGTGGGATTACGGAAGAAACGACTGTAATGGGCGTGCCCTGTTTTACGTTACGTGATAATACGGAAAGACCCGAAACTATAGAAGTAGGAACGAATGAACTGATAGGCACGAATCCATCAGCTATAAAACCTGCCTTACAAAAATTATTTGCCGGGCAATGGAAGAAGGGTAATATCCCGGAATTATGGGATGGGAAATCTGCAGATAGAATTGTGGGACATTTGATTAAAATTTTTAATTGAAAATTGAAAAAGCTAATTCTTCTGTTAGAGAGTTCGCTGTATCCATTTTGAAAAATCTCAAAAATTATTTTCTCTTTTTATAAATAGTCTGACCTTGTTTTGCTGCTTGAATAACAGTTTCCGTTACTGCATCTGCTCTTGTTATATAAAAAGGGATACCTTTGTATTTCCAACTCCTGATTCTGATCTTCTTTAATATTTTGTAAAAAGTTTTTTTATTAAATGTATATTCAGGATTTTTCACTCGCAAATTGTATACGATAGTTTCCCCGGACTCGTCAACACATTTCACAGGAATATTACCAACATATAGTGGAATCGGATAATCATTCCCCATAATATCTTCAGCAGCATGTAACTGAGTTAGTGAATGTTGACTTTTAGTCCCGATACCAAGTATTATAGTTTTATATTTAATCATTTCTCCAAATGGAGTTTCCACGCCTAATGTTGTACTGGACAAGTGATGCTGTTTAGTCAGCTCTTCAGCAAGTGGACCTAATGCACACACACTATGAGTTGGATGAATACTTCTTTTAACGCCTTTAGTTATTCTAAATAATTCTGTTAGCAGCCCAATTTGTGATGCTGTCTTTCTCACATTGAATGTGTGTTTGCCGCTTTCATAATACTCTTTAGCCTGCAGATTTGATCCCGCAAAGAATGTTGGCATAGCAAGAGTAATATCTTTCTCTTTGCAATATGATATTAACATATTTAATAGTTTGCTAAGGTTGCCGGTATACATTGGTATCATTCCATCAAATGAACTATGAACCATTAAAATGTCAAATTTTTCATTCAATTTATCAGATATACTATTGAAAATATTTTCATCATTGGCAGAGCCGTAAAGTAATCTGAAAAACCATTTATTTTTATTTTTAAACTTTAATAGTGCAGCGTGAATTGTGTTCCCGGGCTCCTGAGTAAGAACTAAACTAATTACTGTTCTAACGAAATTCCGGAATAAATTTTTCATCAATTTTTCTCTAAACTATAATGTTGATTGAGGTTCAACTCGGAGTAAAATAAAACCTTTTATTAATTTTATATTAGTAAAAATTTCTAAATATGACAAAGAATTATAATGAATATGATTAATAATTCCGATTTGGAGTTAAGCAGAATATGAAGTTAAATAATCCATTTAGTTATGACTTTTTATTAAGAAAAAACAAATTTATATTTCTATCCCAAGAAATAGAATACTTTAGCTCTTGGATTATTCTCCCGATTTAATTCCGCTTTTAATCCCCATTTGACGTATTCATTTCCCACTGTCAAGAAAGTGAATGTAAATATTACCAGAATTACGATTTTACGCCATGTCCCATTTTGATTGTTATCAAAAAACACTGATTCAAAGAGGTACAAATTTTGTTCTTGCTATAGCATAATATTTTACTGGAGACAAATGAGATGATAAAAACTTTCTCTTCAAAAGCATCCCAATTTTCGCTTGCTTTAAATCGCTCCTGGCACATAGTGTATTTCTTTTCACTGATAACTTATCTGACTGCATATATTTTCCTTCATTTCCAGGCAGAGACAGTTAATATGCCGACTATGGTTATAACTTTAATACCGGCAATCCAGTCATTATTGTTCTAATCAGAATCAGGCAAATAGAGAGAGCAAATCATATCGGTTAGAAATGAATTTTTAATTCAAATGTATAGAAACATATCAACATAAAGTTTTACCTGAATATAAATGATGTATGGTGGATTGAAAAAAAATATTGTAACAATTTTTTAATAATGGTGGTTAATAAATACGGAGACAACAGATGAAAGCTTTAATTTTAAGTCTATTCTTCTTTGCTACACTTAATGCTCAAAACATCTGGTATGTAAACAGAGATGCGATTGGAAGCAATAATGGTACAAGCTGGGCTAATGCCTGGAAAAGCCCTTCAAATATAAATTGGAATAACATCTCAGCAGGTGATTCAATTTACATTTCTGGTGGGACTGATTCAACAACTTATGTACCTTCGACTATTTATGGATTTGGTATAGCGATTCAAGGGGCTGCAACTCCGACTTGGACGTTTGCTTCTGGTAGCCCAGTAGTCATCGCTCCTGCGTGGCACTCAGGGCATAATGGAGATGTTTATTTTGTTATAAGAGGTAACGCCAACCATGGGTCAATAATGAGGGTAGGTAATGTATCTAATCTTAAAATAACTGGTTTTCAGTTCCACGACCTCAGATCCAACCCTGTCACGTCAACTATGTTAATCCAATTGGGTAATGGTGATTGGGGTAATGTAGATTCTTTAATATACTTTGAAAACAACATAGTTCAGAACGCAGGGCAATCCCCTATGATTTATCTTTCGGGGTGCAAGACTACATTTAGAGGTAATTTTATTAATCAGTTAATGAATAGCACTCCCAATGATAACGATGCTATTGGTATAAGTTCAGGTAGGGGTGGGCATACCCTTGACGGGAATATTATAATAATGCGAAATGATAATGAATTTACTGATGCTCACAGAGACGCAATACAAATATCTAATATTGGTGATGCTACGAGAGAGCCTTTTCATACAATTACCATATCGAATAACCTTATTCTTGAACCGATAGAGGGCGGGGTGTCGTGGAATAATCTAATTTACAATTATGGTGGTTTAGGTGCAGGCGATAATAGATTAAAACTTTATATCTATAATAATATAATCGTAGGGAAGAAAGTCAACACAAGTCAGGGTGGTGTTGCTGTTGGGAGATTAAATAATACTTATCCAATAAGTCTTTTCTTACTTAACAACACTTTAATAGTCAAAGGTTCAGGTGGAACAGGTTCAACACCAATTACCACCTGGTCAGTTGACACACTTGTTGTCAAGAATAACTTAGTAATTGGTGATATATCTATGAATAATATGCTCAACGTCAGCACGATTGTTCGCGGTAATAAGTGGATAAACTATAATTTTTATTCCAGACCTGGCGGAATATCCGGAAACTTTGCGGTAAATGACCCATTATCAAGAACTTGGGCACAGTGGCGGTCCGAAGGCTTAGACTTGAATAGCATAACTGGGAATTCCTATGACGTTTCATTCGTAGATAAATTTGGAGTAGAAAAAGAAGATTACTACACCGAAACAGGTAGAGATGCGGGTGTCGATTTGTCCACAGAGTTTCCATTTTTAAAATATGATATTTTGGGTAACGAGAGAATAGGAAATTGGGATCTGGGTGCTTTGGAATTTGGTGGGACTCCACCAAACGGTATTAATGTTAAGGGTAAAGTATTCCTCCAGGGACCATACAATACAAATTCAATGTCAACAACTCTTAACCAGAGTTCTCTTCTGCCAAATTCTCAACCATATAATCAACCGCCATGGAATTACTTCGGAAATGAAAGTTTCAGCTCTGGACCAAATTCAACGATGGTTGACTGGGTGTTGGTTGAATTGAGAAACGCTTCCAACCCTTCACAGGTAGTTGAGCGTCGCGCAGCAGTATTAAAAAACAATGGGTCTCTGCTAAATACAAATGGAAGTGAAGGAGTTCATTTTAATAATGTGGATCCCGGTTCTTATTATATAGCAGTATATCACAGAAATCATTTGGCTATTATGTCGGCTGCACCGGTTCAGCTATCATCAAACTCGGCAGTTTATGATTTCACAACTGCTATGAACAAAGCTTATGGACAGAATCCTATGGTTGAATTGGCACAAGGTAAGTACGGGATGTACGCTGGGGACGGCGATGCAGATGGCATAGTTAATAATGCTACTAATCCTCCTCCTCCTACTACGACGGATTATTCTATCTGGCTTGACCAGAATGGGACGATGGGTTATCGGCGAAGTGATTTTAATATGAACAGCGGTGTTACTGTGCATGATGTTAACCAGTTATTGCATATTAATAACTTGAAGGAAACCCAGGTACCGTAAGGGAAAGTTGAATGATGGTAGATGTTGAGCGAAGCGAAATCCGCCTTTGGCGGAGATGATGGAAGATGGATGATGGAAGATGGATGACGGTTGATGGGTGAATGAAGATGGATTTCTTGAATAACTTATGATAGTAAGAATTTAATTTAGATCGGAAAAACTGAAGGGCAATGTATTTGGATATGGCGTTTACTATGCTTTAGTAAAATCGGCTGCGTTAAAGAACACGCCGGTATAATCCGGTTATGTTAGAAACTACGCCGGAATGTAATAAATAAAGAGTTCGGGTAATTCCCGAAGTTTGATGCAAACTCTTTAAAATAATGGAGAGAAATATGAAGCTGTTCAATGCCCTGGTGGGAATAATATTATTCTGTTATGCTTCTTTTATTTTACCAGCTACTATAAATGGCAGATTTGTCATTGTCAGTTCGGATCCTTCAAAGACAACAATGCTTCTTCAGATCAACACTGATGCAGGCAATGCTGAACTTGGCGGTGCAACCATTGTTTTCAACTTTAACACTTCAGCTATCTCCATAGATGAAAACCCCGTTCTGGATGTTGATTATACCTTCCATACCTTCAGTGGTGGAAATTACTCAGCGGCAACTATAACAAGACCGATGATAAACACAATCTGGGTCAACATAGATCTGCCATTTACGAATAGTAATAACGGAACAACTGTAGCTGCATATCCTGAGTGGACAGATATTGTGACAATACATTTTAACACTGTGGATTTGAATGAATCTCAGAATTTAACCTGGCTTACATCGAGTCCATTTTGGGGAATATATGACGCGGACAATTCAACGATATGGGAAAATGGTGTGTTTGAAGATTTTCCAACATCAGTTGAACCAATTACCGATTTGCCAACAGATTATATGCTCGAACAAAACTATCCAAACCCTTTTAATCCTTCGACAAAAATACAATTTTCGGTTCCATATGTAGAGACGCATCGCGATGCGTCTCTGCGTGTGACATTAAAAGTTTTCGATATCCTTGGCAACGAAGTGGCAACTTTGGTTGATGAAGAAAAAGCACCCGGAGTGTATGAAGTAGAATTCTCTGCGGCTAATCTTTCATCAGGAATATATATTTATCGTCTGAATGTTTCCGATTTTTCCGACACAAAGAAGATGATACTGCTTAAGTAATTATTAAACCTCTACGAGGTTTTGTAGTTGCAGGGGTAAAATTGATAGCTACATTTCGTAGTTCAGGACTCCAGTCCTGAAACCATTTTATTTTTATATTAAGCTCAGATTTATATCCGCCTGTGGCGGACTGAACCACGAATTCTTTCAAATGCATTATTTTGGTCAATTCAAATTCTGATTCACCGTAACACAGATTAGTGGCAAAGCCATTCCTTCGGAATAATCTGTGCTACATTATGAGCTTTAGCACTTTATCGACGCACTTATCTGATTGTAATAATACAAGCCATTTCGTTGATTATAGTAATGCACAATTAGCCGAGCTTATCATTCATGTCGCTGCTACCGTGGCGAGCTGGTGTTAAAATTTTAAACTTTAGAATAAACATTCATATTAAGAGAAAATATTAAACCTCTACGAGGTTTTGTAATTGCAGGGGTAAAATTAATAGCTACAAATATTCAGTTCCTGCGGAACTTTTATCTCAAATTATGCAATAGACTTTTTGTAGTGAGGCTGACCAAAATGTAGCACAGATTACTAATCTGTGTTACGGTAATTGAGAATATGAATTAAAATTAAGTCTCTTATCTCTAATCATTTTTAAATTTTTGGCTTATTGGTCAGCCCAAACCACAAATTCCTTCCAGTGTATAATTAGTTTGCCAGAATTCCATCAGGAACCTGCCTACCGCAGGCATGTCCAATATCTATAGAAAAAGAGATCAATAAAAAAATGAAAACGCCGCAGGTGAAACAATATTTAGTTCCGATGCGACTTTCAGAAACACAGGCTAATCCATTTCTATAAATATTACGTTCATACCGGAACTGTTAATCCCGGCGGGATTTAATATTTATAGAACAAGTTTATTCTAATAATTGAAATCCCGTACGGGCTGAAATAAAAATCATCTTTTTTCTATATCGGATTTGAGGTATTGATATACCTTCATTTATTATTTTGATCGATATCGGCTTATAAGTAAAAGAACAGAAAGATATCAACTGTTTTTAATTGACGGCCAGATTCGTCGTCCGTCGCTCAATGAATTTAATTCTCCCTCGTTTTTAATTCAAAATCATCGAAACAATTAATGGTATTTAAATTGAACAAACCGGGTAAGATTCAAAATAAGTGCTAAGGAATGGCTGCTAAAAATTCGGTATTGATAGATACGATCCCGAATTTCTTCAATAAAGAGACGGGGTAAAAACCGAAATGGCACAAACTCTTTTTATGATGGAGCGAAATATGAAACTATTTAATCTCCTTTTCGTCATCTTATTTTACTATTCTTTTTCTTATGGGCAAACTATTACAGTTAATGGCAGGTTTACTGTAGTGAATATGACAGCTTCAAACCTTTCTGTTAAACTTCAAATTAATACAAATACTGGCACAGCTGATCTTGGCGGCGCTACTATTGTTTTTAGTTTCGATACAACAGCCATTCTTATAAATCAAAATCCCGTTAAGAATGTAGACTATATTTATTATAATTTTTGCGATGGAAATTATTCGCCGGCAACTGTAACAAGACCAATGAAAAATACGGTCTGGGTTAATATTGACCTTCCATATACAAATAATAACAACGGAACTATAGTAGCTGCCAGCCCGGGATGGACAGATGTAGTTACGATCCATTTTGATATTGTTGATCCAAATGGTGCTGCCCATTTAGACTGGCAGACCGTGAGTCCTTTCTGGGGTATATATGATGCAAATAATTCAACTCAATGGCAGACCGGCGTGTTTGAGGATCTATTTGGCCCATTACCGGTGGAGCTTGTTTCTTTTACTGCGACAGTTCTTGCCAATCAGAATATATTGTTGGAATGGGTAACAGCATCGTCATTAAATAATTCAGGTTTCGAAATTGAGAGGGCTTCGTTCCTGACTACGCCCGTACAGGGATGGGAGATGATTGGATTTGTAGCAAATCAGGGCAATCCTACCTCTTTAGTTGAGTATAGTTTTACTGATTTGACAGCGCACAGTTTTCCTGTTGTAAAGTACCGTTTAAAGTCAATTGATAATGATGGTTCCTTTCAATATTCTGATATAATCGAAATTAATACTCTGCCATTGAGCTATGAACTTTCACAGAATTATCCGAATCCGTTTAATCCCAGCACAACAATTAATTTTGAACTGCCAATTGCCGGACATGTAACTTTGAAGATTTTTAATATACTTGGCAATGAAATAGCAACTTTAGTTAATGCAACAAAAACAGCAGGCAGACATGAAATAAATTTTGATGCAGCAGGTTTGGCTAGTGGTGTTTATGTTTACCATATTGCAGTAGGTGATTTTAGTGAAACTAAAAAGATGTTGCTAGTTCGCTAATTTATTACTCACTCTAAAAGTAAAATCCGAATGCTGCCAATCTCTATGCAGGTTAAGGGTTATAGCAATAAAAACACAACTTAAAACGGAGATTCAGAATAAAAATCAGTATATCTTTTTGCTGAATAAATGATTAAAAATTAATTACCTCACCCCATCAACAGCGGCAATCCATTTTTTTTCACCGAGCTGTATTGCTGAAATATGATGCATACCATATGTATTCCATCCTTTCCCTGATCCTGAAATTATCGGCTCCTCGCTGACTATTTTATCTTTGTAAGCATCCGGAGTGATTTCAGTTATCTCAAATGCAAAAACCTGGATCCCATGATTTGAATAATGATCCTGTGCAAATCTGTAAAGCCTTCCATCAATCACAAGGAGATTTCCTGCCGGACGAGAAATTTTAGGACCCATTCTTATAAGAGGCCGCTTTTTATGTAATTTCCACTCTCCTCTGAGTTCCTTACTGTAAAATAAATAAAGGTCATCGTTCTCATGTCCAAGACTTGCAAATATCCACCAGTAATCGTTGTAGTAAACTATGGACGCATCAAAAAATCTGAACCCTCCAACTAAAACGGTATCAAGCTCCCAGCGTGTGGGAAATTCAACGGCACGGTATA
>DATIJX010000103.1:0-4951 GCA_035478175.1 Ignavibacteriaceae bacterium | reverse complement strand
TACAAAGATGTTTTGAATCTTTTGATAATAATAATTACTATTTGAAAATGGGAACACTCATATGACAACTAAAGCTAAATTATTTACCACTATATCAGCCATCACCCTCAGCATGATTGTTTGGTCTTGTGCATCTATTTCGGTGTTCAGCCCGGAAGCCTACAAACAAGCTGTAGATTTAAAGGTAGAATCTTTGAATCTTATGTCCTTCGCAACTATGCCTTATGCTGACTATGAAGAAGAAGTGATTTCCCTGAACACAGAACTGGATAAAGCATTTGAGTTTTCCAAGGGCAGACCTGATAACGAAATCTCTACCGAACAATGGGAGATTCTTATTAATGAAGAAGGAAATCTCCTGGGGGGTTTTCTAAAACGATGGGAGACAGAAGGATCGCTTTCTGAAATGTTTGTAACTGAGATGCAAATACTTGTAAGCGATGCCTTTGACACAGTTATAGGTCTTGAGAGCGGAAAAATAGATCCATCAGAATTTAAATAGAGGACAATTGTATGCCAACATTCAACGATTTCGTTTCTACGCTTAAAGGTGATTTGCTGGATTTTGCAAAAGAAAATCTCACCGAATACAAAGATGAGCTGCTTAAAGACGGAACACTCTTCATAGAAAAAGTAAAGTCAGATCTTGAACGATGGACAGAAGGACTTGCGTCGGGTGCGCTCAGTGAGGAGGATTTTGAGTTCTTATTAAAAGGAAAAAAAGATCTTGCTAAAATGGAAGCACTGAAACAATTAGGTCTGTCGAAGATTCGAATCACCAAAATAACCAACGGCATTATTGATGTTGTTGTGGGCAGTGCTTTTAAAACATTTCTATAATAGTTTTTTTAAACAACATTAATTGAATGAGGTTAATGATGGAACAATCAAAAGAGCAAACAGCAGCAGTACTTACTCAAATCTTATTTTCAAAACTTTCGCACAGGTTTTTTGAAAAATATACAGAGTATGAAATGCAATCAGATTTTTTGAAGGATGAAATAATGAGCGTATATCACACCTTCCTTGAGAAACTTAATAATCCGCCCGATACGAAAAAGAAATAAAGCAAACATTAATAGTGGATTATACAGTGCGAAGGACAGCTCAATTAATTTTTATATTTTTCATTACTGTATTGTTGTTTTCTTGTAACAACAACTCATTTGAATACTAACCAAAAAAGGTATTAACAATGAAGATGAAGTGTTGGAGAAGTTAAAGCATTACAATTGGAAATGGACGAGAAAGTTAAAAAGATGGGGAAAAAAATTAAATGCTTGAACTAGTTATGTAAACGTTTCCTAAACAATTTTTTCTTAAAGTAGAAAAGTTCCATATTATTTTTGTAAATCCTCTACAGGTTTATGTTTTGCCCAAGGGTTAATTGGTGTTTTACAATTGAATAAAATTCAATTGATCAAATAGCACGCAGTCTAAGACTAAAAATATTTAATAAATTCAATTTGTTTTACTTTGAAGTCCTTTAATTATCAATATTGTTTTAGAAATAATTGATCTAGCATCATTTTTATTAAATCTAGTATAAATTGGATGACCAGTTTCATTACGATCTATTCTTATTGAATTTAAATCGTGCCAATTTTTCTCATTAATTATTTTGTTACTCTTTAAAATATTTATTTTTTCATTATACTTGGTTTTTTTTAAATCAATTATTTTTAATTTTTTTTCTTCCATACTCTTTTTTAACATATCATCAAGTAATATTTCAGTTGTCCTTCCAACTACGAGAATAGAAGTTTCGTTATAACCTATTGAAAATATATCAATAGCTTCAAGAATATATCTTTTATACTTTTCCTTCAATAATTTAATCTCTTCAAATGTCTCTGCTCTTTTTATTATTTCAACTATTTTATTTACTGATATAGCAGTTTTTTCAATTTCAAGGTTAAACTTTAACTTAAAATTTTGATTCCTCAGTTCTCTTGCTTTTTCATCTGTAGAAACATGATAATATCGATTTCTAATGATAGACGATAACGTCATATATTTTAATGGAATTATTCTCACGTCTAATCTTATCATTGAAAGTATTTCATTGCTAAGTTTTATTGAAGAATTAATTTTATTAACACGTAGTTTTAAATTGGTTAAGATAAACTTTATGTCATATGTAATTGTTTTTTTATATGATTTTGAATCAATCTTTTCTTTCAGCGATACAAGAGAGTTTAAGGGTTCAAGACTTAATACTAATTTTTCAAGCTCGCTAAATACACCTTGTATACCATATCCTAATAAAAATGATGAGTGTAATCCTAAACCTCTTTTAGCTTTTTTTGCAGGCATTTTTTTGACTCAATAGTTATTAAAACATACAATATAAATATATGCAAATCTAATGTGGGGACTTATTATAAATAAAAATTGTCTCTATGATTGGAGTATTTGTATCAATACAAATTGATCAACTCGAAACACCAAGACACTTAGATTTAAATCTAGGCGTTTTCCATACCACCACATAAATTCAAAAGTTAATCAACCAAACAGTTCTTTTTACATCAATGGGTATAGGATGTCCAGTAAATGATAAAAATCGACAACAGAATCATCCTTATCAAAAAAAATAATAATAAATTTATCCTGCGGATACATATACTTTGGTGAAAGCCCAGCCAAATATTGGTATCCATATATCCAAGCGTAAGTTGCTGTTTCTGGATGTTGATAGCTTTCTTCTATCCCTAATCCAATGTGCAACAAATTTGTTGGTAATCTAATTTCACTTGGTGTTTTACCATATATCTTTTCAACTTCATAAGCTTTTGTACTGCCAATAATTATTTTGTCTATTTTGTTTTCATCAAAATCTGTTATCTCAGAGCTGATAGAACTAGCATATATATACCCATTTAGATATCCTTCTTTTTCTTCTAAAAATAATAATCTTACCCTTGCTATTGCATATTTTCCTACTCCAGTTTGCATATAATATTTGTGAATAGTAGTTCTTACTTCTGTATCATTAACATTAATCACCTCTCTTGGTCTATTAAAATTTTTTCGTACATCTTCTACTTTAGTTTCACCTATTATTAATTTAGTGTCATCATCCAAAGTAAAATTCCAAGGAGAGTAGCACCCATTAATTGCTAATATGATGAGAATTAACAATGATAAAAATGTTGTTTTCATTCGTAACCCCACGACAATATTTAATAGTAAACCTATGCCTGTATCTTTAGATGGCATTCAAACACTTAAATCTTTAAATTTATTTTCAATGTAAGAACCAACTAAATACTCTTCGGCATGAATTGTAAGAATTGATCTCATAATTTTATTCCTCCTTTACTATTGATTTTCTTTTGAATATTGCCACAAGGCTCTGTCTAAAGTTCTCATATCTACCTTGCTCTCTTTAGCAACTTTTTGACAATACCTTGAATAAGCATTCCATATGTCAAAGGTATACATTATTGGCCTATCAACTCCTAATGACCATAAAGCTCTATAATCAAGTATAGGATATTTATTCTTTTTCCCAAAGTGAAGAATGACACTCGCAACTGGCCAACTCACACCTTTTAAAATTAACAAGACTTCAATGGATAATTTAGGATGAGGTGTAGTCAATGCAATCTTAGTTATTTCTCT
This sequence comes from Ignavibacteriaceae bacterium, assembly GCA_035478175.1. GTDB lineage: Bacteria > Bacteroidota > Ignavibacteria > Ignavibacteriales > Ignavibacteriaceae > IGN2. Next base: position 1,324 of record DATIJX010000103.1, on the reverse strand, counting down.
AATTAATGCATAATCATTCTTGTTTGCTTGAGGTCTAATTCTAGGACTCTTCCATCTACACAAATAAATAAAATCATCTTTTGTTAAATACTTTTGCTTTTGAATCTTAGGTGCAATTTCATCACACATTACATCTTCATTCTTGTATTCATATCTTGACGCCCAATAATTAATTTCTTTTTTGGGAAATCTTAACTTGAATTTATGGTTCATTAGAATCTATTGATAGTCTATTTTATCTTTTGACCCTTACCAATCAAGAGATATAAAATAGCTCCTAATATGGGTAAGAGAATTACAACTATAATCCAAACTACTTTATTGTTACCACTAAAATTACTCTTTAGAATGTCAATGAGAGCAATCAACCAAAACACAATGGGCGACACTAAAAAAACTAATAAGACTAATATCTCCCCAATACCAAAATTGTCAAACATAATTATCTCCCTTGAATGATTTTGAAATAATTGCAGGATTTATAATTACAACTTAAATGTAATCGATTACAATTTGAAAAATCCAGGCTTAATTTAAATAAGCCAAAAAGTTAAAGCTGGAAATGATTAAAAGTAGGAGTATTAAAAATTGATTATTTATTGTTGAAAACTAAAACAATTGAACCAAAGAAATTCTAAGGTTTATATTCTTTCACACCTTCTAAAATTTCCTTAATTCTGCCCCGCATCCTTAGCTCAGCTCGTTTCACTTTATGAAACGAGGTCTCGATTCGACCTTGTCAAATCGGATTGGTAGAGCATCTGAACATAAATGATAATCCTTTAAAGTCTTTCAACCCTTGCAACTTTTCCTTAATTTTACATCGCATCCTTAGCTCAGCCCGTTTCACTTTATGAAACGAGGTCTCGGTTCGACTTTGTCGAATCGGATTGGTAGAGCATCTGACCATAAATGATAATCCATTAAAGTCTTTCAACCCTTGCAACTTTTCCTTAATTTTGCCCCGCATCCTTAGCTCAGTTGGTAGAGCATCTGACTCTTAATCAGCAGGTCGCGGGTTCGAGTCCCGCAGGATGCACTTTAAGCCCCGAAAACGCAAGATTTTGGGGCTTTACTTTTTTATAGCCGGGCTTGCTTCGATAATGGAGGTTTTGGGTCAGACTCGTTTCAATATCATAGATGTAATATCATCGCTTTGCTCGGCTTCTCCAACGTGGCTTTTTACATCTTCAACTATATTTTTAATAAAGTCATCAAGTGGTTGCGTAGAATTTACTTTAAAGAAATCAATCATCTTTTCATCAGAATATTCTTCTTCTTTAGTGTTCATTGCCTCCGGAATTCCATCTGTATATAAAAATAA
>DATIJX010000102.1:0-1665 GCA_035478175.1 Ignavibacteriaceae bacterium | reverse complement strand
GGTCCACCCTTCTCGGTTGAATCCAGCATTTCACCATTTTCGTCTTTTAATGTATAGTTAAATGTTACAACTTTGTTTACTTGTAAGGCCATCTTTACTCCATTTATTTTTGAAAATCGGGTGGAATTATACCACTTATATGAAGGAAAACCAATCTGGTTATTATGCGGGAATGTTTTGTCCAAAGAAAAGAGATTGATATTGCTTTTCTTTACAAAAGCAATTAATTTGTAATTGAAATTAATTCGGGGTAGATACCTGGTGAATATTTTTCCAGAATTGATCCCTTTGGGATTGGCACGATATTTAGCTCTCTCTCTCTCTGGAGGAGAACAGTATGATCACTCCTCTTTCAATTTTTTTGTGCCATCGTAATGTTCATCCTCTGCTCACACAACTTTTTCTATCCACATATTTTTATCCAACCGGTTTTACGTAGCAGAGAATAGAACCAAACAAAAAATATTTCTTAAAGAAAAAATCTCATAGGTAGAAAGATGAAATTAGTTAAGTTCATGACCACCGCTTTAATTTTTGGTATAATATTCAATCTTAGTTCAGTTGCTCAAGAGCCTGCCTCAAACAGTTTTTTCCCATTTTCGGTGGGTAATATTTGGGAGTATGACCAAGGTTTTTATCTCACAGACAAATTAGATTTTCCTAATTCAATAGAAAATAAATTTGATTTGGACAAAACAAATGAAATTGTAAGATATGAAATATTTCGAGATTCAATCGGTAATAATGGGCAAATTTATTTGTTTTATGAAGTAGGTATATTTGATCCTCTCTGGAGCATAGATACCTCATCATCAATTGTATATTATATTCCTGAAAGATTAAACTGGGAATATTATTTGTTAAATGCAGATACAGGTGATAGTTGGATGGTAGTATACGAGGATTCAAGCTCAGGGAGACAAGGTAGAAGAGCACTTCTAAATAAGAAATATCCGGCAACTGTATTTGGTGTGTCAACTGAACTAATCGAAATAGAATATTATGAATTAAACTGGGGTGATACTGTTATTAATCAGTACTCAATAAAAATTAATACTGAAACTCTGGCATCAGGTTTTGGGCTCCTTTCTAGTATTTATGAGGAACCAGGTTCATTCAACATGCTGCTTCAGGGATGTGTAATTGATGGAGACACCTTTGGGATAATTTCTTCTGTAAAAGATGTTAATAAATTTCCAGATGATTTTTATCTATCCCAGAACTTCCCAAATCCCTTTAATCCTCTAACAAAAATAACATATAGCCTGGATAGCAGAAAATTCATAACAATGAAGGTATATGATTTATTAGGTAGAGAAGTAGCAACTCTTGTTGAGGCAGAAAAACCTGCTGGTGTATACGAGGCTATATTCGATGGAGACAATCTTGCAAGCGGTGTTTATGTTTATCGTCTTTCTACAAATAACGGTAGCGTCTCAAAGAAGATGATCTTAATTAAATAACTTTTTAGAATAGCGAAGGAGAAAATAAAATGAAATCAACTTTAATATGTAGTATTGTATTTGATCTTACCCCTAAAAAGTACACAATAAGTTAAGCAACTCTGTCAACTAATTCCTCTTTGTTTTTTTCTTCAAATTCTAACGGTGACAAATATCCTAAAGAAGAATGAAGCCTTCTTCTATTATAATTGATTTCTATGTA
>DATIJX010000101.1:0-2996 GCA_035478175.1 Ignavibacteriaceae bacterium | reverse complement strand
GTTTAAAATAAAAAAGCGGCGTGAAGCCGCTTTTAGAAACTGATCCTTAATTAATCTTCGTACCAGCTAATAACCCTAAAATATTTTGTCGCTGGAAAAAATGGAGGTCTGACTTTTGTGAATCTGTCATCATAATAATGTACATAGCTGTATCCATTAATTGGTACATATTTACCATTAATTAATTTATATTTTGCTGTAGGCTGAACTTTCTGTCCAATTATTCCACCCAATAAATTCATTTTATAAGCCGATGGATAATCAGCATACTTTTCAATAACCAACCCATCCTTTTGGGAATAGATTGAAGAGTTTATATTTATATCGCCTCTTGAAGCGTCAAATGTAACTATTACTTTATTCTCTGCAACAATTCCCATCATATCATCACTGGAAGGATTAATTAAAGGATTTTCAGCGTATTCAATACTGTTTGTAATAAAAACCTGGCCGGCACTTGAGCTGCCTTTTTGAGAGGCTACAAGTGTAGTTCGTCCATTTAGAGTTCCTTCAACCCGTAAATTTCCTTTTTCTACATAAATAAGTCCGTTGGGGGCTAGTGTAGTTAAAGGAACTGTTATTTCAGGAGTATAACTTCCCGATCCAATTTTTATTTTGTATGCAACGTTACCATTAGATAAAAATTTTAAATCCACAGTGGTCACTTTACCGGTATTTGTTGTATCTCTAAATATTTTTCCATTGTTATAGGCTGCAATTCTCATTGCTGAAGTATCGAATTCCAATGGAATAGGATCAGTTACTTTTGTTCCTCCATGGAATTCCGGATGTGAATATTTATCATATGGTTTAACACCCTTTGAAGTTGTGGCCGGACCCAAAAATACAGGATCTCCATAACAATTTATCCAGTCATTTGCATGGAATCGTCCTCTTAATGTATCACCCGTAGCCCACCAAACACCTCCCATTACATTGTAAAAGTTTCCAAAGAGTGCGTAGTTTTCTGGTTCAAGTAGTATATCAACTGATTTCGTTACACCATTATATGTACCCTCTGCAGTTATACGTCTATTTTCTGTACCAATCTTTTGGATTTCAACATCAATATTACCACCTGAGAATGGGCCATAAATTGGGTCCATATAATTTTTATTTAAATAGAGTTTGTTAATTGCAATATTGGCCCCACTTATAGCAATATTAGATGCCCTGGTAGAACTGTAATATTCGACAAAATTGTCTGACATGGTCACGCTGCGATTTAATATTGTTCTGCCAACCATTGCAAACACAGCACTAAATAGCATTACTAGTATTATTGATACTTTACCGCCCATAATTATTCTCCTAGTTTCTTTTTAAATTTTTTGCAGTTACTGTTAATCTACGCCAGTATGCTTCGTTATATTTCTGATCATAAGCAAATGGGTCTTCAACCCTTATTGATATTTTTATGTATGTAGCCAATCCAGGCGAAGGAAGCGGGCACGCTAATGTGTCATACATTGCATCTAAGTAATTGAATTGTAAATCAGCAATGCGGTTGCTTATCATAAACGAGGGACCCGAATTAATTTTTCTATAAAGTATTCTGTCGCGAGGATTAGGTGTTCCACTTAGTGCACTCGTGTTGCTTACATAATAGTAAACAGTATCGTAAACACCATCGAAAACACCTGCCGAATCAGCAACATCATAAACAATTTTTATTGATGATGTATCTGCCAGTGTAACTTTTGGCAAATCATTCATATTGGCCGGGTTAGAGTTAAAACCTATCTTATTGAAGTCGTCTTCCATGATATCTGCAACACTTATTACCTCAACTTGTAAATTAACATCCATCATTGTTGTAACTTCTTCCTGATAAACATTTTCATTAAGCTTCAACAGATTAAGAAGTATAATTCCACCAATGATTGTAGCGCTGAGAATATCAAATAATACTGTGTATCCCATTTTTTAATCCTTTGATTCTCGTTATTCTAATAATGTCCAAAAACTAAAAATTGTACTCAGTGTAAGAGTATCAACCAGTGCGGTACTATAAACTGATACTGTCAACTTTTTATGATATTCTTTACTTACTGATTTTACTTCAGGATTTGTATCTTTTACATATACCACAGTGGAACGAATTTCAAATTTTGTTGCCTTGCCAGTTTGCGGGTTTATTAATGAGAGTGTATCCAGATAGTAGAAACCATTACCGTTAGCTCCATTATAGTCATCAAAATCATCAAAATTTGGATAAACTTCACCAGCTTCTGACCTTAAGCTACTGGAAAAATCATTTGCGGAATTAATGGCTTTTGTCGTATCCAAAACAACTTCATCATAAACCTTATCTTTAGCTTCCTCGATAAGTGAATTTGCCAGCGATGTAGCTACAATACCAAACTTAGCATTATATGCAGCTTCCGCTGTAGTAAGCTGAATACTATTAAACCTTAAAACTAAAAATGTTAAAAGCATCATTGAGCCTATTGCAAGCATTGATTGACCAGTATTCATATCTTTAAATCCTTTAATCCTTTATTGTCTAATTGATGTCGTAAATATCCAACTTATATACCATCGCTATCCGTCAGCCTTGTCGCATAGGAATTGGAATTTTTTATAAATCTTGAGAATACTTTTTTGAACTAACTCCGACAGGTAAATTTTTCTCATTTAGGAGTAAAAAAAGGAATAGAAGAAACGATAATTTTGTGACTTGTAATATCTAGTTTCTTCTCTCTCGAATTGCTTTTAATCTTCTCTGTAAAGTTCTTTCACTTACACCGAGAATAGGTGCCGCCCTTTGAACACTGTTGCCCACTGTTTTCATTACACTAAGAATATGTTCTTCAGCTGCCATATTTAGAGCTGTTAGTTTTGGTTTTCCGTGCCCGTTTCCATTTCCATTATCAAATGGTCTGATATATTCTTTTGGAAGGTCTACAGAACTTACGCGAGATTCACCAAAAGTTTTAGCGACTGCATTGAGTATTATATTCTCAAGCTCTCTTACATTCCCGGGAAAAGTATAG
>DATIJX010000100.1:0-6417 GCA_035478175.1 Ignavibacteriaceae bacterium | reverse complement strand
GTAATATGTCGGAAGATTTTCAACTGACATTCCATTTGGCGAATCAATCCAATCCTGGTAAAGTGCAGCAGCAAGAACAAGTGAAGAATCGTACTCTCCGCCTGAGGCGGATTCATAAACAAACATTGAACGAACCGCATTGATAAAATCTGAACCAACCCAGGTATGCGGCATATCGCCAATAAATTTCGGTGTCCGAGAATCTTTCCAAACAACTTCAGCCCAGTGATTCCATCCTTGAGGTCTCTGATCGTTTAAGAAAAATTTTATGAGTTCGTGTGCGCGTTCTGGCTGATCTAAATAAATGAAGGAACCTATTAAACGATTCTCATATGGTGTGTAATTAACCCACTCAATTTTATCATCTCTTCTGTTCTTAAAGAATTCATAATATTTATCGAAAGTATTTTGTGCATAAGGCTGGGGAAGATTTTGTAGTTCATTACAGGGAGATATTGCAATTGTAGTTGATGTTGCATCGAAGTCGCCAAGTTCAACACAACCAGGGATGTAATCAACTCCTCTTACTTTCATTGCAAGGTTAAGTGAGTTGTAAAGATTTCGTTTAAAAGTATCCCGTACTTTTGCGATTCGGTTATAAGATTCCGTTTCGCCTAGTATTTTTTGAATTTCTGCTGCATCCTTCAAACCTTTCATTATGAAAAAATTATCCCAGTAAGAGTGCATTGGTTTTGCAGAATAACCTTCGTGACTTATTGATTCTGTCACCAACCCGTAATATGCACGAACGCTGTCATTTCCATTTTTAAAATGATCTGTTGATCTTTCTGCAATTAGTGATTCGATGTACTCGACTGCTTTCAATACATTTTCATTTTTCGATCTGAGGAAAGTTGTATCCTTTGTAAAGTTGAAATACTCCTTTATCAGGTAAATTAATTGACCGTGGCTGTCATGTTCGGGAACAGGATCTGGACCTCTGGCATCAACTACGCATGGAACTTTTCCGTTTTCATATTGGTGAGCCGTATACCAATCAATAAATTCTTTCACTTCACTTACTATTCCTGATTTCAACAACGCAGATGAAGTTAATGAGCCATCTCTTATCCAGCTTCTTTCGTAAGAACGTGAGCCGGGTTGAATACCAACTTTATCTCTATTAATTAATATATAAGCAAGATTGGATTTCCAGGTATTAACTATCTTGTCAGCAGATTTTGGGAGATTGAATTTTATATGGTTTAATTTTGATTCCCAGAAGGATTTTGTTTCTTCATACTTTTGCTCAATTATCTCTGCATTCAAATTTTCAGGTAGTGTTTCTTCACCATAAAAAGGAATTGCCAGATATACAATTTTCTCTTCACCTGGTTTCAAATTAAAATCATATTGCAAAACTCCGCTCGCAAGATTTGTTGGATCGACGATCGATTTATTTCCGGGAATTATTCCTTTCCTTAAAAAATAAGCAATATTCCCTTCATCAAAAGAACAAGCACCAAATGAATTGTATGGAGAGACCGGAAGAATCAACTTTTCTTCATTGATATAGATTCCACCATTTTCTTCTTTGATTGAATTGATTTTTCCAACTCCACCTGCGAGATTTAGAAATTGGTAATAGGGATTTACCTGGAAAGGACGAACGACCAGGTAGAATTCTCCAACTTTATCATTCTTATCAGATATATTCTTCAAAGAATATTTTAAGAAGAGAACTGAGTTTTTATTAGCATCACCATTAGCGAAAGCTTTGACATCCAAACTAACAACACTAACTGGATTCCACTTTACATTTGGAATTGGCAGATAATTATCTTCGAGAGATTGGTTGTCTTGATCAACAGCCCAATTATATAATACCTTTGTCCTAATCATTGGTTCAATCGAGAATTTCCCTTTTTCTACTTCAATCATTCCATCTTCATTGATCAATGCTTCTTTGACATCGTTGTTTACACCAACAACAGTCCAATACGAAGCAAATCTATTGAAATATCTTGGAAAATCCGTCCAATGAGAACTATTGGTACTGGCAGCATACAACAAAAAATCATTCACGGTCAAAGTGCTTTTGACGTCAAGGAAATCTATTTCTCTTATTCCAAAATTTGCATCGGAATGACTTTCAATAAGATTGATTTTCAAAAATCTGGCTTCTGCTTCTGGTAATCTTATAAAACTTGCATCAGATTTATTTGAATAAACCGAGTAAACTTTTTCCCAATTATTTCTATCATCAGAAAGAAGTATATCAAATGTTTTGGCATGTAAACCTTTTTGCCAACCGATCTTTAACCCACCTAATTCTCTTTTGGTTTTAAAATCAATAAATACAGATTGATCTTTAACACCATCACTTTGCCAGTAGCTGCTCGCATTTGTATCCAAAATCAAATCGGAAGGATGTTCATCAACAAAAGATGAAGCTGTGACTGACGGCTGTGGATAAATTTGAGTCTCGGGAGGAAGTGGTTCGAACTTTAAATCATCAATCCAGATAGTTCCTTTTCCTCCAACAAAAGAAGCGATAGTAAATTCAATTCTATCTATTCGTTTTAAGGACTGATCACTCGTTGGTCCCCAGGCAAAGTTAATGTGCCTTTTCTTAATCTTAATTTTCTTCCAGTCTTTTGGAAAATCGTAGCTACGGTTATTAACCCACCAAACATTTTGTCCCGTGCTATCTAAAAATTTTATTTCAAAATTGTTTGACGGAGATTCAGCTTTCAAATAAAAAGTGAACTCGAAATTTTCAGGAAGGTAGAGTGGTTCGCCTAAGGTGGATTGAATACCGCCATAACCAGTTCCTTTTGTAAAATCATAATCAAAACGAATTGCGTTACCTTTTAAGCCTGCATCATTTGATATCGTAAGATTAACACCATCAGACTTGAAGACATTCCAGCCATCGCTTTTTTCAAAATTATCCAGAGTCACTTGCTGTGTAAAATTTATCTGGTTAAGGAAAATTAGGAGAAGAGAGAAAAGTGATAATTTTTTTTTGAATTTCATAGGGGGTATCAAATTAATTGAGGTATTCGAATCCGAGCCGCTTCAATCCATTCTGAATTACTGAATCTTTCATTACATAATTCCAAACTAAACCCGATCTGAAATTTTCAATCATCAACAAAAGCGGACCCTGAGCGATACCAATATATTCTTTGTTGAACCAGTTAAGAGTTGGATTGAATGCATCAAAGTAACCATAAGGTCCCCATAAGCTTTTGCTATATTTTTCATTAAAAGATTTTATGGTTGGAATAACAATCTCCGGTGCAAAAACAATAGAAGATATCGAAGCATAGGGAGTGATAGTTCCATCATCAAAATAATTAAGATCAGGTCCACTAGTTCCTCTCCCGGCATAACCTAAAAATTTTTTATCATCAAAATTATATTTTTCAGTTGGGCCATCGCTGGCAGAAATTCCCCAGCACAGGGAATCATATCCAACCCAACGTTTTGGATTGTCAATTGCGTATAGCCTCTGCGCATAAGTTGCTCTCCTTGAATTTTCAAAATAATCTATTCCTTTTTCTTTCATATACTTATCAACCAAGCCATTGAAATCAATAAATATGTGTGAGAATTGATGACCAAACAAAGGAGGAAAAACTGCATGTGAAAGTTCTGGATATGGTGTTCTCCAATCATAATGCTTCAACCACTCTTCAAAGGCAATTTCCGCATTTGTCATTCCGCTTCCTGCTGCAAGGATGTAAAGAAACAAAGCTTCATTATATCCAACCCAGCCCATATTGTGCAAACCACTTTCAGGTGTCCAGCCCATTGAGATTGAATTAGGATGATTTCCAGTCTCAGGCATCTGGAAAAAATCCCAGTTCATTCGCTTGATAAGTGCAGCTGATATTTCACGGATTTCATTTTCTATTTCATTATTCTGATCAAAATAATTTCTGGAGAAAATAATTCCCATCATCAGCAAACCTGTATCCACAGTAGAGAGTTCACAATTCCATTCTCGTGTTCCGGAATTCATTCTGAGGAAGTGATAATAAAAACCCTGATAACCTGTAACATTAGTATCAGGGCTCTGAACAGAATTGATAAAAAATCTTAAAATCGCGAGTGTAATTTCTGCAGCTTCTTTTCTTGGTAACCAGCCTCTCTCAACACCAACAGCATAAGATGGAAGTGCAAAACCAATTGCAGCGATGCTTGCAGGCGCCCAGCTTGCAGAACGATCTTTCACCAATCCATTTTCAGGATTTCTTTCGTTTATAAAGAAGAGAAAAGTTTTCTGTTGAATTGAATCTAATAAGATCGTTTCTTCGTTGGTTAATTTATAATTATCAGAATATGGTGAGTAAGAGACTCTCTTTTCTAATTGGTTGCTGCAGCCTGCTGATAAAATCAGCAGTAACAGAAAGCAGAAGAATTTACTATATGTATATTTTTTAATCATCTGTAACTGATTAGATTAATTAAAACCGATTCCAAGTGTCAGCCGGTGTGCCTCAGCTAATCTGCCATAATCAGCGTAGGCATAATCAAACCGGATATTGTACGAATTTGCAATATCAACTTTAAATCCTGCTCCTAATACTAAACCACCTTCGAGATCGGGTAAAAATAAATTACGGTAACCACCTCTAATAAAAACATACTGCAGAATATTTAGCTCGCCACCTATATTTAAGCTTTCAGAATTATCATTGGGGTGCATTGCATCGGCAGCAAGCAATAAATTGTAATCATCACTGAAAGAAAATAGATATGAAATACCTGCCCGGAAAATTACAGGCAATCCAAAACTTCCGGTTCTAAGTTCTGCCGGCAGACGATCGTTATCTCCATATTTTTTTGGATCAAAATCATAGTTTAAGTACAAGTCTCTTCCATCATATGAAGCATCAGCACCAAAATTGGATAAGCTTGCACCGACTGTTAATCCCTCATCTAAAATCTGATACTGTACGCCGAGGTTTAAACCAAAAGTTGAGATACTGCTGTGCCAGATAGTCTCGGTTATGTAGTTAACTTGTAATCCAACACTTACTCTATCGGTAACCATCAAACCATAACCAAGTCCGAAAGCCATATTCTTAACAGTAAATCTTTCGCCGGTACCCAAAGGCTGCTCAACAGTCCTGACATCCATTTCTCCTGAATTAAGTATAGTTGCAACAAGAGCAAACGTACCAATACCTTCCAGGTTAACGCCGGCAGCAGCATAATTATAATTTATGTCCGCAAGCCATTTATTAAATGTGAATTGAATATCGCTGCCAGAAATTCTTCCAAGACTTGCTGGATTATAAAACATGGAAGATATCTCACCTCCAAGAGAGGCTCCGGCATTTCCAATTGCTGCGATTCGGGAACTTGGTTCAATTTTAAGAAATTGACCGATGGTTGTACCGGCTTTACTTTGTGAGAATAATACTGATGACATCAACAAAGAAAAACTGATAACCAAAAAGAAACTGCAAAATTTTATTCTTTTCATTTTGACCACCATCTTTATTTAATTACTGCAAATTTGCCAACGTAAGTACCGACACTTCCTCCATCAACATGATAGATATATAGTCCCGGCGCAATGTCAAGGTTATCTCTGTTTCTAAGATCCCACTCAACAATCCCTTTATTAATATTACCATCGTGATGAAGAGTTTGAACGAGTTCGCCGGTAACTGTATAAATTCGTATAGAACAATTAGCAGGAAGATTTCTGAATTCAATTTTTCGTTCACCTCTACCTGAAACAGCAAACCTTTGAGGTTCAAAACTAGCTGCGCCGACGTAAGGGTTGGGAACTACATAAGGATCCTCATCAAATTGACTCTTTGCAAGATTTGGATCTACGTAACCAGCTTTAGACAAAAAGGTAAACTTATCCTCTGAACTATATGGAACTAAAATTCTTAGTTCAAACTTATCCCCGGAGGTTGGTGGAGTAATTGGAATTGTACCGAAGCCAGTCGTATCAACCTCCAACTTCCAGGTTGCTTTTCTTATTGTAGGATCATCTTTAGTAGCAGTACGAATTTCAATATAATCCTGATGAGAATTAAGGGTACCATCTGAACTTGGATTTTTATCAAAAAATACAAATTTCAATTTAATATCACCGGTGTCCGTTAATGCTCTCACAGTAAATCTCACCGGTCTGGCAGGTGCACCAATATCTGAAACAGACGTATCCAGAATTACATCGCTGAAAATAATATCGATATCATTAGGATATCCTACTCTTCTCAAATTTATAGGAAACGCAGTGGAGTATCGAATCTTTACAGGAATATTTGTATTACTATTCCTAACCATCTGAGTATTCGAAGTATCAATCTGGACTGTTTTAAGAGTTGAGATTATAGGAAGAACTCCATTACCTGCGGGACCAATTCCCTTTCCTTCCAGATCATTTCCAAATAAAAACAAAGTATCTCCAGCAGTTTCATCCTCCATCATATAATTTTCTGC
>DATIJX010000099.1:0-17533 GCA_035478175.1 Ignavibacteriaceae bacterium | reverse complement strand
GGGGGGGGGGGAGATCAAATTGCAACAGAAAATTAATAGCTCAACATAAGTTGAGTTCAGTAAATCAGAACCGTATGTAAGGTAATTAAACATTTGGTTCCCATCAATTTAAATTCTACCCGAAACGTAAGTATTGGATTTCAGAAAGTCAAGAGAAGGCAATATTAAATAACTGAAAAAAGTAAATTGAAAAGATTGCCCCGTCAACCTTCGATGTTGAAAACTGAAAATACCGCTCTAACATCGAAGGTTTTAGCACCGCAGATTCCGGATAAGTTCACTTTCTGTGAACTTTCCGGAATGACATTATAAATCTTTACTTCCCCATTTCCCGCTTGACGAAAAGCTTTGCAGCGATAATATCTTTATGCTCGAGATTTAAAGTGCTGCCGATGATTTTTATCAGTCTGTCTTCGTGGCTGTTAAGCTTGCCGTCTTCATAAATTATTCGCCAGAGGTTTTTAATCAGATCTAATTTTTCCTGCTGAGTAAAACTCTCATTTATTACCGAAGAAAACTCATAGATACTAACGCTGTCTTTTACTTTTTGCTCAGAGAGTGCAAGCAGTTCATTCACACATTCATCATCGAGATCATAATCTTTTTTCATCAAGTCAATAATTCTTTTTCTTTCATCACCAGAAAAATCACCATCGGCTTTAGCTATCTCTACAAGGAGAGCAGCAGTTGCAACCTTGTATTTTTTCGAGGTGGATTTAGTAGAGGAGGATTCTATACCTTGTAAGACTTGTTCGTCTCGTTCTGGTGAAAGCACTTTGCGTAAATATTCAAACATATTAATCTTTTTTACTTTGTGAAATTATTTTATTACAACTTGCTTGTCATTCCGGCCCTGCCTGTCCGGCCAGCTCCGACTCGTCGCAGACGAGGCGAGCAGGCAGGTTGTCCGAAATCTGTCGTCGTATAACTATTAAATGATTCTGGACTCTCCGGCAAATGCCGGATCGCTCGCCAGAGTCCGTTAGACTTTGTCGAAGTCTGACGACCAGAATGACAACCCAGATATATAATTAATTAGTAGTTATTTAATTCTGAAAGCAAACTGGGAAGATCCAAAGCTTTTGTGAACATAACCACATTACCTTCTTCGTCAACCGGCCATTCTTCCTGCGGTCTGTCACAGTAAAGTTCGATTCCGTTTCCATCAGGATCCTTAAGATAGATTGATTCTGATACTCCGTGATCTGATGCACCCTCGATCGGATATTTATTTTCCCACAAAACCTTAAATGCTTTGGCAAGCTCTTCCCTGCTTGGGTAAAGAATAGCAAAGTGATACAGACCAGTATGCCCGGAAGGAGGAGCCACAGCATTTTCACCAGCCCAGGTGTTCAATCCGATATGATGGTGATAATTTCCTGAAGATAAAAACATAGCTGAATCTCCGAACCTTGCAGTTACAGAAAATCCAAGCATCTCAGTGTAAAACTTAACTGCTCTTTCAAGATTTCCAACAGTTAAATGTATATGTCCGATTCTTGCTTTGGGATGTATTTCGTAGCTCATCAGTTTTTATTTCTGTTTTATGTTTGGTTGATTTTAACCGGTTCAACTTTCCAGATTTTCTCTGCATATTCTTTAATTGACCGGTCGCTTGAAAACTTACCTACTCGTGCAACATTCAGAATTGATTTCTTCGTCCACTCTTCCTGGTTCAGATACAATTTGCTTACCCTGTCCTGTGCATCAATATAGGCTTGATAATCAGCAAGCAAGCAGTAGTAATCAACTCCCAATAAACTGTCTATGATTGGTTTAAATATGCCGGGTTCGCTTTTATTGAAGTAATCAGAAGCAATCATATCAATTACCCTCTTTAAGATTGCGTTTGATTCATAATGTGTCCTTGGATTATAACCGCTGCTCTTGAGCTTAACAACTTCATCAGCAAGCAAGCCAAAGATGAAAATATTTTCTTCGCCGACTTCTTCACGGATTTCGATATTTGCACCATCCATTGTTCCGATTGTGAGCGCACCATTTAAAGTGAACTTCATATTGCCGGTACCGGATGCTTCCAAACCGGCCATTGAGATTTGTTCCGAAAGATCAGCGGCAGGAATTATTTTTTCTGCAAGTGTAACCGAGTAATTCGGAATAAAAACAACTTTCAGTTTATCACCAACATCGGCATCATTATTTACAATTGATGCTACAGAATTTATCAGCTTGATGATTTGTTTAGCCATCTGATATGCAGGCGCAGCCTTACCAGCAAAGATAATTGTGCGCGGAACCATTTCAATTTTAGGGTTGTCTTTAATTCGGTTATAAAGAGTTATAATGTGAAGAACATTCAGAAGCTGGCGTTTATATTCGTGGAATCTTTTTATTTGCACATCAAACATTGAGTCGGGGTTGATTTTAATTCCATTATTATCTTCAATCAGATCCATCAGTAATTTTTTTGTAAGCCACTTTGCATTTCTGAATTCTTCTCTGAAATCAGGATTATCTATAAACGCTTCCAGCTTGCGAAGATCATAAAGATCATAAACCCAATTCTCGCCAATTCTATCGCTTATAATTTTTGAAAGAAATGGATTAGCTGTCTTTAACCACCTTCTCGGAGTAATACCATTTGTTATGTTGATAAACTTTCCTGGATACATTTTATGAAAATGCGAAAAGATTCTCGTCTTCAAAATTTCTGTGTGTAAAGCAGCAACACCATTAACTGCAAAACTACCAACGATTGCTAAGTTTGCCATACGAACAGATCTGCCGTTTGCCTCATTAATGATAGACATCGCTGATAAAATACCGGGATCAGTTGTATAATTTTTCTTGACATCCTCAACAAATCTCCGGTTAATTTCATATA
Organism: Ignavibacteriaceae bacterium; assembly: GCA_035478175.1. Lineage (GTDB taxonomy): Bacteria > Bacteroidota > Ignavibacteria > Ignavibacteriales > Ignavibacteriaceae > IGN2. Next base: position 14,688 of record DATIJX010000099.1, on the reverse strand, counting down.
TAATCTGGATATGACGCGGCAGCAATTCTTCAAAGAGCGGCAGTGACCACTCCTCCAGCGCTTCCGGAACAACTGTGTGATTAGTGTATGCAAATGTTTTGCTTGCAATGCTCCAGGCTTTGATCCAGCTTAATCCTTCCTGATCAATTAAAATTCTCATCAGTTCAGGAATAGCAACTACAGGATGTGTATCGTTTAATTGGATTGTATTTTTTTCAGGGAATTTATCAAAAGTTTTATGATTGATTTTATATTTTCTTAAAATGTCCTGTAACGTAGCCGATACGAAAAAATACTGCTGCTTAAGTCTGAGAAACTTTCCTTCAACATAAGAGTCGTTAGGATACAATACTTTTGAAATAGTTTCAGAACCTGTTTTAGAGGCTACAGCCGCAACATAATCACCGGCATTAAAATCTTTAAAGCTAAAATCAGCGCAAGCTTTTGCCTGCCATAATCTTAAATTGTTAACCGTGTTATTTTTATAGCCGGGCACAGGAATATCATAACCAACTGCAAGAACATCTTCCGTATCTGTCCAATCGAACCGATAAGTTCCATCTATACCTTGAACTTTTACAGCCTTCCCATAAAACTTAACTCGGTATTCCAAATCTCTTCTGAATATATCCCACGGATTTCCATTCTGAAGCCAGCTATCGGGATACTCAACCTGGTAACCTTTTTCTATTGCCTGATTGAATATTCCATACTCATAACGAATTCCGTAACCGAACGCTGGCAATTCAAGTGTTGCCATCGAATCGAGATAACAAGCAGCCAGCCTTCCCAGACCTCCATTACCCAATCCCATATCATGTTCAATCTCTCTTATTTCCTCAAGACTGTAACCATCTTCCTTGAGAATTTTGTAACATTCATCGTAATAATCCATATTGATAAGTGAGTTGCCAAGTACTCTGCCCATTAAATATTCTAATGAAAGATAATAGACTCTCTTTACATCTTTTTGAAAATATTGATGTTGAGTTCTCAGCCATTTTCGAACAAGACGATCTCTTATAGCAAGAGATAACGCAAAATAAGCATCGGATCCTGTAGCAGTTATTCTATCTTTTATTAACCGGAACTCTAAATTCTCAGCGAACTGATTGGAAAGAGAATATGACGAAGGAGTTTCTTTATCGGTGAAAAAAATGGATGGTTTGCCGTTCAATGTTGTTTCTGATTTTTTTTCCATTACCCTTTCAAATGTCTATTAATGAAAATTCGGGCGTAAATTTAAGATTGACAGCCTTCTTAACAAAATGATAACAAAAGTATCATTATCAAATTAGTTAATTTGGGTATGTGAATTTTAACAAGTTGGAAATAAAATGCGGACAATAATAATTAAGACCTCCATAATATTATTAGGCATATTTAGTGTATTCTTAACTCTGGCAATATCAGCTAAGGATAATCAAGAAGTAAAAACAGGTAATGTAATTTTTATTCATCCTGATGGAACTGCTTTAGCTGGCTGGAATGCAATCAGGGTTTTACATTATGGACCTGACGGTGAACTAAACTGGGATCGTTTATCTAACATTGGTTTATATCAGGGACATACAACAAACACATTAACCGCATCCTCTGAAGCAGGGGCAACCATACATTCTTATGGAGTTAAAGTTGAATTACTTTCTTATGGAATGGATGGAACTGTACCACTAACATCAAGATCTGGAAGCAATTTAAGTATTATGATGGAAGCAAAAAGTAAGGGAATTAATATCGGAATTATCAACAGTGGAAAAATTGTTGAGCCAGGGACGGGAGTATTTGTTGCTAGTGATGTATCACGGGCAAATGAAGATGCTATTTCGAAAAAGATAATTGAGTCTGGTGCTGATTTGATTTTTTCAGGGGGAGAAGAAAATCTCTTGCCGTTGGGTGTTGAAGGAAAATTTGGACCAGGAAAAAGAAAAGATGGTCTGAATGTAATTGAACTTGCCATGCAGCTTGGCTATAAAGTAATTTATACAAAAGAAGAACTGTCTGCAATCTCCAATGACACTGAAAAAGTTCTCGGGATTTTTGCACGGAGTCATACATTTAATGACAAATCAGAGGAAGAATTAATCAAGTTTGGTCTTCAAAATTATGAGCCTGAATCACCAACTTTAGCCGAAATGACTGATGCTGCTATCAAAATTTTATCACGCAAGAAAGGAAATTTCTTTCTTGTAGTTGAAGAGGAAGGAACAGATAATTTCGGGAATGCAAATAATGCAAATGGATATTTTGAAGCACTAAAACGTGCTGATGATGCTATTGGCGTTGCACTGGAATTTTACTCTAAAAATCCTAATACGTTAATTATAACTGCCTCAGACAGTGAGGCGGGTGGAATGGAGATTTATGGTTTTCTTGAAAAATATATGATGCGTGATAAGCCATTACCGGAAAGAGCCAATAACGGTGCCCCGCTTGATGGCATTAATGGAACCGGAACTTTACCCTTTTTAACTGCTAAAGATAAGAATGGAAATCAATTCCAGTTTGCGGTTGCATGGTCAACCAATGATGATGTTTTTGGTTCGGTAATAGCTAAAGCTGAAGGCTTAAACTCTGAGCTGATGAAAGGTAAGATAGACAACACAGAGATTTACCGGATAATGTACGCAGCGCTTTTCGGAAAAATTCTGGAGTAAATTAATCTTCCTTTAAATAAGCAGTTGCTTCAATCTCAACAACAAAATTAGGATCGATAAGCGATTTTACTTCAACCATTGTTGTAACCGGTTTAATATCTCTGAAAAACTCTCCGTGGGCTCTTCCAACAGCATCCCAGTCTTTTATGTTGGTTACGTAAATCCTTGTGCGGATTACATCGCTCAATGATCCTCCGGCATCATTAATTGCCTTCTCAATTTTTTGAATGATGAATCTTGTTTGCTGATAAGGGTCTCCTGATGCAACTATTCTGTCGCGATCAATTGCAGACGTTCCGGATACTTCAATCAACCTGCCTATTCTGACAGCTCTTGAATAGCCTATTTTATTTTCCCAGACTGTTCCGCTGGGAATATTAATTCTTTTTTCCATATTAACCTCTATATTTTTCCTTGAAGATATTTTTTCCTCTGTGATTCAGGAAACTTTTCTATTGCATAACGAAGCATTGTTCTCGGCATTTTTTTGTAATGAATTTTCAGAAATTTTTCCTCGGTCTGTAAATCTCTTTTCCCAATTTCTCTAAGCATCCAGCCAACTGCCTTATGAATAAGGTCATGCTCATCTTCTAAAAGCAATTCAGCAATCTTCAGAGTTGTTTTAAAATCATTATTCCGTATGAACTCGTAAGTTGACAGTACTGCAATCCTGCGCTCCCAAAGGTTTTTTGACACTGCAAATTTAAATAATAAACTTTTATCCTTATTGAGGAGATGCTTCCCGATGATTTTAGGCGCCGAAAGGTCAACAAGATCCCAGTTATTAATACCCTTTCTGTTTTTCAGATAAAATGAAAAGATTTCTTCTTTCGCCTGCTCATCACCTCTCCGATAATTATCAACTAAAATAAAAAGAGAAATTAATCTTTCTTCGTGGATGGTTGAGTTTAATAATATTTTTAAATCTGTTAAAGATAGCTCCCTGAATTCGCCTGCCAATTTTCTTTGAGTGGGGACTTTGAGACCAACAAATACATCTCCTTCACCATATTCCCCCTTTCCGGTTTTGAAGAACCACTGCATTGTCTTTGACGCTTCTCGACTGCTGAGAGTTTTAATCTCCTTTCTTAGTTCCTTAAGTCTATTATTCATTGCTGGTTATAATGAAAATGTGTGCTCAGTAAAAAATCCCCTAAATGAACACTTAAAAATAGTCAATAATTTTTTTAGTTTTAATCAAGATGGGACAGAAGAGATTGACCGCCTGAAAGGAAGTTAAAGCTAATCAGTGAGCAATAATTTTATTGATGATAGAAACCAGCTCACCTTTAGCGAAAGGCTTCACCAGGAATTCATCTGCACCTGCTTTACGGAACTGCTGGATTTTTTCCTGAAGAAATTCACTTGACAAAACCAGTATTGGAATTTTTTTATCATTGGTCTTTTTTATTTCCCGAATTATCTCCAAACCTCTATCCCAATAATTAATAGTAACATCAAAAATGAGTGCACTATATTTTTCGTTCGATAAAATGCCGGAGTTGAATTCTTTCGAAGAATAAAGATTGATATCGTAGTTATCTTTAAGGAATGCTCTTATAAGTTCGTAAGAATCACCACTATCATCAAGCATTAATATTTTAGATTGACCATTGGTTTTAGCTGCCGTACGCCTAAGCTTCTCGAGTCTTTCCATTTTGGCAAGCGGAAGAGTAAAAGTAAATGTTGAGCCAACACCCTTTATACTATCAACAATTAATGAACCGCCCATTTTTTCAATATATCTCTTGGAGATTGCGAGCCCTAAACCGTTTCCTTCAAAAGTTCTTCCGATATCCAAATCTTCCTGGCTAAATGGACCATAAAGATGATCCAAATATTCTGATGAAATGCCAATACCGGTATCTTTGATCTTGCAAACTGCTAGTTCCCTTTCCTTAAAGGTTGATACTTCAACATCAATGTAACCTTGCCTAGTAAACTTAATTGAATTATCAAGCAAATTATTTATAACACCTTCAACACACTGCAAGTCTACATCTACAAAAATATTTTCCTCTTCAAACCTGGTTGTAAAATCCAATCTTTTTTCGGTTGCTCTCTTTTTAAAGGGCTCAATACAACTTTTAAAGATGTTTACGAGATCGAAACTATCTACATTTAGCTGGTATCGGCCTGCTTCGATTTGAGCAAACTCAAGCATCTGAGTTATGCTTTTAAAAAGTCTTTCACTTCCGGAATAAAGATTATCAAGGTAGATTTTATCTTCACTGCTAATTTTATCTTTTAGATTTTCTTTAATGATTGTTGAGTAACCAAGAATAATATTCAACGGTGTCCTAAGTTCATGCGAAAGTACGTTAAGGAAGGTACCTTTAAGTCTTTCAGCCTCCTTGCTTCCATCTCTGGCTTTTCTAACTTCTTCTTCAGCTAAGACTATATCTGTCTGATCTTCATGAAAGAGCACAACATATTCTTCGTTTTCAATATCAACAGGGAAAATTGTAGTCCTAAGAAATGGAGCGGCTCTTTCCCCTCCAAGTAATCTTGAATCAATATAGTTTTTAAGTAATAATGTCTTTTTATTTTTGAAAACATCATCAATTTTTTGAGTAATGTTTCTCTTGGCAAGTTCTGAATCGGTTGAATATGAATAACCGTTCAATTCATTTAATGAGTAGCCCCATTTTTTTGAAAAGGAATTGTTAACATAGAACACAAATCCTTTCCTGTTAAAGACTTCGACCGGAAATGGCAGCAAGTCATAACAGAGCTCAAAATATTTATAAACAGTCTGTTCCATTATTTGCTAACGGGTAATGAAAATTGAACCAACACACCTTTTTCAACGTGTAGAATTTTTACCTCTCCCTTATGCTTTTCAATAATGCTCTTGCATAGAAATAAGCCATAACCACCATTACTTAAATTAAATACGGCAGCAGGCTGAGTTCTGAATTTTTCCGGGAAACCAGGACCATCATCCTGTATTTCCACAAAATTTTTACCCTCCCTTTCAAATGACCTTATTGTAATAGTTGCGTCCTTTTTTGCCTCTGCAGAATTAGTTATAAGGTGAACAACCAAATGCTGTATTTGTTCGGGATCAAAATTACACAGAGGCAGCGGATTAAGTTCAGTCTTGAAAGTTATAGAACCGAATTTTTTAAGTGGTGATAAGTATTTTATTACGGACTGAACAGTTCTGTTAAGATCATAATTATCTTTTTTCAAATCGGTGATAGAAGTTTCCAGCAGAACCTGGGCATATTTTTGAATATTACGGATGCTATCCGCAGCTACTTTAGTTTTTAACTTAAGTCTGTCAAAAAGAAGGTCATCAAGCTGATTTTTTAAGGCAAAATCTTCCTGAGTTTTTTCAATAACCCGAAGAAGACTTTCTGTTTCTAAAAGAGCGAGATGAACCAGGCCCTGTAATGATTGCCCAATTTCTGAGTCTATACCTGATTTTAAAACTTTTCTTTCTGCCTGGATGAGTTGTGCATTTGCTTCCTGAAGTGCATTGTATGCATTTAATTGTCCATCATATAACTGAGCATTTCTGATTGCAGTGGCTGCCTGTCCGGCAAGAATTTCGAATGTGCCCGTTATCTCTCTTACTTTTATTTTATGAAGATGCTTACTATCAACATAAATTACTCCTATCTTTTTTCCATTAGTAATTAATGGAGAGCAAAGGATTGTTTGTAAATCAAGTTTTAATATGCTTCTTGTAGGATCGTAGGTAGCATCGCTTTGGGCACCTTCAATAAAAATAGACTGACCATTATGAAAAACATCTTCAACAACAGTGGTACTAACTTCAAAAGATTGTTTAGGAAGATTTTCATTTTGATCGTCAAGCCCCAGCTTAAATTCCAAATCACCCGCTGTATTCTGAAGGACTATAAATCCTCTTTCAGAATTAGTAAGTCTGATTGAATTTTTAAGCACCAGTTCGAGTACGTCATCTAAAATCAGCGATCTATTAATCGTATTTACAACATTCAGAATTGCCTCAAGATTTTTCAACCTTTCAGATGACTCATCTTCAGCAATTACATTTTTAATTCCGTCATCAATATTTTTTTTGAACTCAGAGAATTTCATTAGATAAAAATTAATCCTTTAGTAATTTAATTGATAGAAACCATTCCCAATCATTATAACCGGACCAGGACCAGGCTTTTGCAATACCGGCAGAAAATGTTGATTCAAGATTATACCAATGTTTAAATTTAACATCCATTTGAGCTCCGACGTCAATCAAATAATTTCCAATTTCCGATTGTGTAACTAATCCTTGTGAATATATAGCAAAATCAAAGTGATTTACAAACTGATCCAGTAATAACCATCCTGAAGTCCTGATCGGTGGAAACGCATTTTCCAGCATCATCTTTCCAAATTTATTTGCGACAAGGCTGTAAATCGGAATACCCGGAAATCTGAAAATCCTTCTAAACTGTTTAATTTCATCATTATCGACTGCTCGATTTCCAAATCCACCAATGTAAAACAAACTTTGAACGAGATTTTCGTTCTCATAGTTATATCCACCTGCAATTTTTACGTGCAAAACATTATGATTCCACAACCACGTGGAGAAATCGCTTAATTCAATGTAAGAATTAAATGCAACTTCTGGTTGGTCAAATTCTGTACCGTATAAGCCAATTGTCCAGTTTAGTTCATTTCCAAATTCATAATCTGAACTTCCGATAGTTTTTCGAAGGTTTCTGAAATTCAGGTTTGTTGCCAGAACTGCAAAATCTGGCTGAGAAACCGGAATAAGGTTATCATTAATGAATTTAACATCTCTATAGAAAGTTAAATTTGTTTCCTGCTTCATCCTCAGTGGGTTATCATATTTCCAAAAGAATGTATGACCAAGTTTAAATTGTGTACCGATAGTTCCTCTTTTTCTATCATTGAACAAATCAAAAAAGTCTCCTCCATTATAAAGAACATCAATATAGAATAGCTGCTTATAATCATACTTGAATCTAAGATGCCAAAGAGGATTATTTGGTGTTTCGTTAAGTGGAGAGATTCCTGCTTCCATGTAAAAATCATGAACTAAAAGCGGATCGGAAATTCTTGTAAATAATCCAAAGACCACCTGATTCTGGAATCCACTCACCACGGGCATTATTGAATGTATGTGCAAGTTTTTTAATCCATTAAAACCTGACTCAATTGAAAAATCAACAGGATTAATTTTCGTTGAATCCATGCTTAAGTTCCAGTTTTGTAATTCAGGATTAATGTCGATAACACGCTGACCAAAATAATTAATGGCTGGTAAAAAGCTGGCTGATTTGTTTTCAAATATGACAGGTCTGAATCCTTCTGAAACAAATTCAAAAGCAAAAACTGAGTCTGGCGAAATTTCTATTGGTCTGAACAGGCCTGTAATACAATGCGATATTGCTTTTATAGATTTATCATCTAGATCATATCGATAAATATTTGAGACTCCATTAGTATAAGCATTCCAATACAACATATTTCCATCTCTGCTCCATGAAGAATTCTCAGGAGAACCGCTGCTGGAAATAACTTTATATTGTATTGAGGAATCAGTAAGAACATTTTTAACATCAAATGTTATTATAGATTGTTGACCACTTGATTTCTTTAAAGTTGCAGCAAGTTTTTTACCAGCGTCATTAATTGAAAGATTAAATACTTCTTCTCCCATATCAAAAGTAATCAGGCGATTAATTTCTTTATACGGATATGGTGAAAATACTAATGTGGCAAAGCCAGCATCATGCTGAATGCCCCACAAATCATGAGTCACCGGCGAAACAGCTAAATCACCAACTCTTGCATTTTCAAACAGCAACTTTTCATCACCTGATTCTAAATGATATACCCAAATATCTCTGAAAAATTGATTGTTATTTGTTGTATAAAATAGTAATCCATTAACTTCATCCAATGCAGTTGAGGAAACCTGTAACATGCTTGGAGTTGCTATAGATATAAGTTTCTTTGAAATGCCAGATTTTAAATCAAGAGATTGCAATGCGGTTAGTTCATGAGGTCTGTGGTAAACAAATATCACCGAGTTTGTTGGACTGTCAAAGTAGGGGCGAGAAACCCATCCAAAATTTTCAGAATTTATTTTTCTAAAAGGTGTCTTTTCTGCCTGCTCTAGAATTTTAATATTTTCTTCCTGAAATTTTGTTTCATAAGAAATAAAATCATCCCATACTTTATAGAAATCCTCATTAAATACTTTTCGGAATTTTCCTTCGAAGCCGCGATATGCATCACCTTCCTTTGTTCTGAACCAATCCAATACTTTTTCTGTTCCGTAAATGATTGAGAGATAAGCAACAAATCTTCCGCCGTAGATGTAATGAATATTTTCAAGAAGAATTGAGTTATGACTTAATATTGTCTCCATGTCTAACTGTGATGGAAATTGTTTTCCTTCATATACCAGATTTCGAAAATACATTTCATCAAAACTGCCAAGCACTCTGCCATACCCACCACTTAACCAGGTTTCGAAGTAAACTGCAATAGCTTCCTGATGCCAGCGAGGCGAGTAACGATTATAATTTGTTAAAAGGCCATAAAAAACAGAGAGTGGTTGAGTTTTTTCAGGAGGGACTTTACCAAAAATTGATCTGCAAAAGGATTCAAATCCAACTTCAGCATCGTTTACTATTACATGAACCAGTTCATGGTTAATAAGCCATTGTATCCTTTCGTTGTATGGCACCATTTCGTAACCAGGTTCCATTGGTTCAATCTCGAGCCTGATAAAATTCTGAGGTGTTGTACTTGTTGCCGCAAAACCATAATCGCTGACATCATATGTGTTAATAATTATCTTATCAGAAGGAACGTAATTAAATAACTCTGAAAGAGGTCTAAGTGCTTTCTCGGCACTAACCAGAATATTATTAGTCAGATGCGAGTGATATTCCCGATATATAACTTTGAAGTGTTCACTTTCTCTTTCCAGCCATGGTGAATCTTCACGCTCAAACAGATGCACAACCAACTCCTTTTTATCACCTGGATAAAAATATTCAACAGCAATGGATTCACTTTTTTTCTTTATCCTGATCTGAACATCTCCATTTATGTTTGAAACATCAACATGTTTTACAAGTCCACTAATAACCAGATCATCGAAATTATTTCCAAAGGTAGAAGCATTTTTAATTTTAAGAATAAAAGAATCCTGGCCATCAGGAATCAATTGTGAAGTTAATTCGAAATTGGTTTTTATATGAATAAATGTTCCTTTATCACTATGATCTAAAGTTACACTTTGAATTCTAGTGATCTCTTGTTGATCTTTTGCAAGAACAATAACTTTACCCGGACTTATAACTGCCAATGACTTATCAAAATACTTATTAAAAAGCTCAATGGTTTCATTTAACGGAACAAAAATAAAATTATCAATTATATGCGATGAAGTAGGAAGTTGATGGATGGTCGATTCCTCCGATACTTTGGAAGTAATAACAACATAAGGATTTTTTAATGTGAATCGAAGGGTCACTTCCTGAAAAGCTATTTCAAAAGCACTTCCTGAATCCGAAAAATTACTATCGAGTTTTAAAGCATCCGAGAAATGTTTTACTGAGATATAGATTGTCCCTTGATGATTATATGATGGAATAGACTGACTTATCTCATCTTCAATCAGAGTAATTTGAGAGATTTCCTGCGCGAATAATAAGTAAGAAAATAAAACAAATAAAAGAGAAGTTTTAAGCATATTAACAGAAAGCACGCGTAATTTTCAAAGTTAAGAAGTTAAATACCTTTCTTAGAAAATGCTGGAAAACATTTATCAATAACAACAAATTACATCAGAAAAATAAATACTTCCCCTTAATAATAAAAAAGCCTTCAATAAAGATTGAAGGCTTAACAAAGTATACTTTGGAGAACTAATTCATTCTACCTTACCCAGCCGAATCTTGCACCGAGTTCATCAAGCTGTGAAGCTGATCTACTCTCCAGAAATTTTAATTCTGTATGACTAGCTTCAAATGATTGAAAAGCGTGGCTCTCAGCTAAGGTAGTTATATTATCCTGATTAACACGATATCTGGTCGCTTCCTCAACATTGTCAGCAACCTGAGCGAATCCGGATATGAATAGTCCCCAAATAAGGGCTATGGATAATATAGTTCGCATAGTACCACTTGTTAAATATGACACACTACTAGTAGTTTGACATACACTTCACCCTAGAACTGCAAACTTGCAGCACCTTCCCTCAACCCAATGCTTATGCCATGAAAAAATTGCCGTTTATTTGAAAATTTACAAAATAAGGCTTTTTTCTAAGTAATATTTACCAAATTATTCAGTCAAATACGAGGCATTGTAAAAAAATATTACTTATAATTTAATTTACTATTATTTGAATAAATCGATAAAACTGAGAAAAAACGAATATTTTCAAATTTGCTACTGGATTATGATAAATCTAATTTTTCAGGAGTATGTCTAATTTAGGTCTGGAAATTCCCAGTAACTTCGCAGTTTGAGTTTTATTACCACCCAATTTTAATAAAACTTGCCTTGCATATTGCTTATCCAATTTTCTGAGATTTGTGACTCCATAATTAATATCTAATCGAATTACGTTAGATGGAGTCTGTTGTGAATTAAGATTTTCTTGAGCCAGGACAGGACTATTATTAATGAGGCTTAGAAAATCTTTCATCTGTAATTTCTTATCTTCACTTAAAAGTACGGCTCGTTCAATTATGTTTCTTAGTTCGCGGACATTACCCGGCCATGAATATCCCATAAGCAAGTGTTGAATATCCTTATCGAGTTTTTTAACAGATTTATTAAACTGTTTATTAAACTCTTCAATAAAATGGTTGGCTAATAGCACAACATCATTTTCTCTGTCTCTTAATGGCGGTATTTCTATCGAGACCACATTCAATCTATGAAAAAGATCTCGTCTAAATAGATTTCTCTCAACCATATTTTCTAATTCTCTGTTTGTGGCAGAGATAATCCGGGCATTAATTGGAATATCTACCACACCGCCTAACCTTTTAATAACTTTCTTTTCAATGGCTCTTAAAAGCTTAGTTTGAAGATTATTACTTAGGTCCCCTATTTCATCAAGAAACAATGTACCTCTGTCAGCAAGTTCAAAAAGTCCAACTTTTCTGGTTCTGGCACTTGTGAAAGCACCTGCTTCATATCCAAATAATTCAGATTCAAGAAGGTTCTCAGGGATGGCTGTGCAAATAATGTCTATAAAAGGAAATTGGTTTGCCGGACCGTTATTATGAATTGCTCTGGCAAACAATCCCTTACCGGTACCTGTTTCACCCAGGATTAAAACATTAGAATTACTTTTTTCCGAAACTTTAGTCGCCAAGTCTACTGCTCGCATCAACTTTTCAGATTCACCAAGAATAGACTTTATTCCCTGTCTATTCATTCCAAACATTCCGATGCGGTTTGCTTCAGTTATATAAGTTTTATTCGAAATTATTTCAGATAGGAACGAAGTAAACTTTAAAACTTCATAAGGAAAGACAAAAATATCTAAGAAGCCTTGCTTTAATAATGTAGTTACTAAGAGAGCGTCAGTATTTCTGATTACTATAATAAATCTATTCGTAATTTCCTGTTTATTCTTTAGTGCGGTTTTGTAATGCTCAGAATCAAGTGTATCAATTTTAAGTATAACTATATCATTACTAGTTATTTCAAATTCGTTTGGGAAAGTAATATTTAATGGAAAACCTTTTATCTCTAATTGCTTAAGAGCTGAGGTAACAGGTATAAAATCCGTTGAATCTGAATAAACTTTAATGTTAATATTCCCGTCAGACATAAATATTAGCCCGGGTAAAAAGTTTCTAATTTTTTTAAGGGTTCGAGTCGTTCACTATTTTTTAAATATGCAGCCCTCAACTGTGGTGACTCCAACTTTTCAGCAATGAAATAAATTAATTCTCTTGCATAAACAACAAAACGTTTCGCTTTTGTATAATTACCCCTTTCAATATATAACTGAGAAATCTCATACATAACCTTCCAGGTTAACTCAGTTACGCTTTCATCTTTAATTAAGTCATAAGCTTTTTCAAAATACATTAGAGGTGATAATAGTTTATCCGATTCATAGTTTTTTGAGATCATTCCTAAAAAATATTCCCTCTCTGCCTCCAATATAGAATTTTGTGAACAGAAATCAATAAGTTCTTTATCAAAAAGACATTGAAGTAGCAGAGTATGATTGTTCTGTTTTAATAGGAATTTAAGTAAAAATAGGTTCGCTTCAATCAACAATTCTCGTTCATCTAATTCTTTATACTGTTCTACGATTTTCTCGATATCTTTAGAATTAATATTTTCATCTCTAATAAAAGCTAAAAGTAGATTCAAATACTTTAAATTAAGATTATACTTGGAAGGCATTTCTTTTTCCTTAAGCATTTCTGATGTCCTGTTAACAATCTCTTCTAGTTTTTTCATATGACCGATTAGAAAATACAATCTTCCCAATAGCATCAAGGCTTCTGAAGCCTCTTCAATATTTTTTAATCGATCAAATATTATTAATGCTTCTTTTAAATTATTCAGAGATTTTTCATATTCACATTTTTTAAGATAAGCTTCACCTAGATTTATTAGTATTAGTCCAAAGTTAACTTCTCTTCCTAAGCTTAAAAAAATATTTTTTGCTTTCAAATAAGAATCAATGGCAATATCATATTTCTGTCTAAAAAGAAATAGTATACCCAAATTTTGGAGTAAAAGTCCTTCCTGTTCAAGGTTGCCAATTGACTGATTTATTTGAGTAGCATTTTTCAAATGCTCTTCAGCCTTATCGTAATTAGTAAGGAGTGTATAAATGTTTCCAATATTTACCTCTGCACCAGCAACACGTGCTGGTTGGCCCGCTTCACCAAATTTTAGTTTTGCATTGTTAAAATTTTCAAGTGCTGAGTTCAGATCATTTTTCTGATATATATCACTCATTCCTTTCAAATTGTAACAGCGACCTGTTAGCTCTGGCGAGAGACTTTTTTCTTCAAGTAATCTATTGCATTGTGTTCTGGCTTCTTCATACATTTTAAGTTCAAAATCAGCGTATGCTAATTCTAATTTTAGTCTTCTCTTTTCTTGTTCATCATCGATCTTGTTAAGAAGTTCCAAAATTATTTCTTTGCCTGATTCATACTCCCCTGAGGCAATGAGTGCGCTTCCTTCAATAACAAATAATCTGTTGTCGATCTGATTCAGAGGAAGTGTATTTTTTAACTCCTTTATTGTCTTAAGGGAGGATTGTACATCACCAAGCTTAAAGTAAACCTCGCTAAGTTTAATCTTTACAGCATCAATTATTTTTTTTTCGAGTGGAAGGTTTAGCAGATGATTAAGTATTCTTTGAATGTAGGTAAAGGCTGAATGCTTTTCTGCTTCCTTAATTTCGTCCATTGAGATATTAAAGCACTTCTCTAATTCACCTGCAAGCTCGTATTGCCTTGCTTCTTCAAGTCTGTTTAATGATGGTGCTTTTTCTGTTAGTTTTTTTGCAATTTGTAAATGCAGCTTCTTTTTATTTTCAGTAGAAGCGTAAATGTATTTCTTGATAGCATCAGACGTAAAAACAAGTGTCTGTCCGGATGCAAATTTCTGAATGATGTTATTCAACTGCAGTTGCAGAATAATTTTTTCCGTTTCTTCCCGGGATAATCCAATAAGTAACGACAGCAGGTTTAGATCAATATAGATATCTAAAGCTGAAATAACTTTCGCACTTGTTAATTCTTGCTTAGAAAGATTTGCTAACCTCAAATCATAAATCAAAGAATGAGCTTCGGTTAAATTTGAGAGCTTTTCTTTTTCATCCGAAAAGATGACTCCCCTTTCTGAAAATTTCATTATCCCGAAAAGAATTAAATCCTTGACAAAGGACTTAATGTTTCCCGGAATTAAATCTGCATTAGCAGTAATTAATTTCTTAATATCATCTTTTGGAAAATCAGAGATATAACTCTCCTCCAGAAAAAGTATCATTTCTTCTTTGGTAAAAGCTCCCAAA
>DATIJX010000098.1:0-18562 GCA_035478175.1 Ignavibacteriaceae bacterium | reverse complement strand
GACACGTTTGGTTCAGAAAACCTTTGATGTTGAGCAAGAATATATATTGAAAAATTTCATCCCAATTTTATAAAAGGATATAATTTTCTTTGATTACTTATGCTTATAAAATAATGTTGCTCTTTGTATTGATTTCATTCTATTCAGTTTATAGCTATCCAAAGCTAGAAGAAAATTTTACAGTTACTTTTCCAAAAATTCTAAGGATTAATGATTCAGTAAGAATTGTGGTTGAATCTGAAGTAAATATTTTATCCGATTACAAATTCAAATGGAAAACAAATCATGGTTCCATTGAGCTTTCAGGAAAAGAAGTTATTTATTCTTCACCAGATTCTGTCTGCACAGCAACTTTAGAGTTGGAAATTTTTAATAAAGCTGATTTTATTTCGAAGCACACTTTTAATATTTCAATATTCAACCAGCTAATAATCCTTAAAGCTGATGATCTTATTTACGACGATAAAAAAATAGTTTCTGATAATTGGACAAGATTTCTGCACTATGCTGTGTCAGAGAAAATACATGCTAGTGTTGGTTTGATTTGTCATTCATTGGAAACAGAAGATGATAGGTTTTTTGGATTATTACAATACCTTGACAGAACTGGTTACATTGAATTGTGGAATCATGGTTATGACCATAGGCTGGACGCACAACATCCTGATGGTGAACTGTATGACGAGTTCCGTAATTCATCTCTGGAATTTCAGAAAGAGCAATTGAGAAAAGCTCAAACTCTCGCAGTAGAAAAATTGAATATCACTTTACGAACATTTGGCGCACCCGGGAATGCAATTGACAGCACAACGATTTTAGCATTGCAAACATTCGATGAAATTAAAGTCTGGTTTTTTGGGCTGAGCGGTTCCGGTAAACTTGTTTTGGGGAGAAGTGCAGATATGGAATATCCAACCGGTAAACCTGACTATAATTCTTTCGTGCAAAATTATGATCCAAGCAAAGAATATTTAGTCTTTCAAATTCACCCGAACCAGTGGGATGAAGATCAATTCGACGAATTCAAAAAAATAATTTCGCACCTGAAAGACCATCAATCAACTTTTATACTGCCTTATGAGTATTACAACTCTATTTCAACGGAGCGAATAAATTAATTTTCTCTTGCAGCAATACCTGTTGCAAAACTTCCCACATCTACAATCTTTACCAGTTCATTAGTAGTAACATCATAAATACAAACTAATGATGGTCGCGTTGTATTCGGCATTTTGTAGTGCGGTTCAAACTGATGTGCAGGATCACTATTTGAACACGTTACATAAAGATATTTTCCATCAGGAGATAAATCTGCACCATACAAATGGTGAAATGCTTCGTGAGTGTACTCTCGTGTGATAGACCAGCTTTCACCATTCTTAGTTATCTCAGTAATGATTGGTTCGTGATGAGAAACCGTATAAATTTTATTTCCGTCTTGCGAAACTGCTGATTGCATTGGATGGTTTTTGATTAGCAATTCCTGAATAACTTGTTTTGTTACCAGATTGATTACAAGCATTAAACTGGACTTTCTGCAATTTACATATAAGTATTTGTCATCCGGTGATACATACAGATGCATCGGTTCATGAACTGTTTCCTGGCTTGACGACAAAACAATATCATCCTCAATTACCTCAAGAGAGTTGACATCAACTATAGAAATTCTGTCCTTTGTCATATTTCCAACGAATAATTTTTTATCATCACTTGTCAGCCAGATAGCGTGCGGCAAACCTGTGACAGGTAAACTAATATCTGCTTTCTTTGTCATCGTTTCTGTATCAATAGCATAAATAATATTGTAAATGCTGGGCGCAGTTGATGATCGGGAAACAAATGCAGTCTTTCCGTCATTTGTAATTTGTATCATTCCCGCATTTTCAAGTCCGCTGACTTGCCCAATGAGCTGGTTGGTTGAGGCATCAATTTTCAGCAGTCTGCTTGAGGCAATCAAAGTGACATAGTAATATCCACCTCTTAATTGAATATTATGTGGTGCATCAGTAACATTTTGGGTTAAATCAACATTAATTATTCTCGAAGCAACTTTATAATTGGCATCTATCTCAAAAATTTCATCCGAGCCTTGACTGCAAACGTATATCTTCTCACCACCTGTATAAGGCACGTTTCCGTTGTAGTCTCTTGCTCCATTATTAATCCAATCTTTTATCGAATTAATTTGTGATTGCGGGAGGCTGTTTCTTTGGTAAGGCATTCGCTGGCTTTGATCTTCAATATTTCCCATTAGCAAACTGTACACTAAACTTTTTTCAGCATTAAAAGGAATGATAGGGCTTCCACCATAAACACCATCGCCGTGTACTGGCTTAGGCAATAAGTTATCGTGAGCGCCTAAAGGTCTTCCGACTGAGCCTTTAATCATCTCACTGAACGATGTCAATTTCAAATTATGGTGAGCATCTGAAATTCCATGGCAGCCTGATTGAAGACAATTTTCTGCGAAAATTTCAGCGACTTCTTTCGATTGAAATCCGTTGTTGGTTTCATCCACTATTGGGACAACAGTTTCTTCATCACAAGCATAAAAAAGAAAAAATGTTATGAGAAAAAAAACTAAAAGATTAAAGCCGTTGCGCATGATGGTTTCCTTACTTTAGCAATGTCATTTTTATTGATTGATTGTAATTTTCAGCGGAGAGTTTTGCTATATAAATTCCTGAAGAGAGATTGCCAGCATCAAAGGTCATATTGTATTCACCTTCCGCAAGAATTTCGTTAACGATTTCTCCAACTTTTTCTCCCACAAGATTATAAACAGACAAATTAACAAATCCGGAAGATGGAATGTTGAATTTAATATTGGTAGAAGGATTAAATGGATTTGGATAATTCTGATTGAGAACAAATGAAGCTGGATTTACTATTTCAACCATAACCTCTTCAGATAATGAAGAGCTTCCATCAAAATCAACCTGCTTCAATCTGAAATGGTAAGTTCCTGATTGTAAATTTTTATCTGTAAATGAATAGTCGCTGATCTCTGTGGTAGTCCCATTTCCTTCTACAAATCCAATTGTGTAATACTCACTCTCATTTTTTCTCTGAACCTCAAAACCCTGGTTATTTTTTTCAGAAGATGTACTCCAATTGAGTGTTACTTTTCCAACACCAGCTTCAGCAGTAGCAGTAAAAGAAGTTAGTTCAACAGGAATTGTTCCACTAAATTTCAGAACATATAAACCCGTTTGAATATCCGAGATAAGAGTATTTCCCGATGGCAGGTACGGATAACATCCCCAAGCTCCATTGTAAGTTCCGCCATTATTTTGAGGATAAGTATCATAATGTCCAGCGAGTTGCGGATTAGTTGGGTCAGAGATATCGAGCACAACATAACCGGAAGTATAATAAGAGATGTGAGCATAATTCCCAAGTATAAATAAATTATGAACATAAGAGCTGCTGCCGGGCATTTGCCAGCTTGAAACAACTAAATTCCAGCTTGATCTATCCTGAAGATCCCAAACAGTTATATCTCTCACATTAAATTCTTCGGTTCCAACAAAGTAACGCTTATCCTCTGTCATCCAACCGCTGTGTGCATATATTCCCGGTAAAATCAGGCTAACTGATAATAACTCAGGACTAAATTTATTTGAAACACCAATTAAGTCATAAGAATCTTCCGCAGCAGCAGCAACAGTATCATTCCACACATATACATCGTGAATGTAATTGCTTCCGGTGTAATAATTTGTTCTTACAGGATTTACAGGATTGCTCAAATCAAGAATATGCATACCTCCACCATTGTTGGTGCCAATTACATAAGCAAATCCATTATCAATATAAATATTATGAGCTCGAGTAAACCATGTCTCAATAGTATTGACCAAAGTTGCAGTGGTTGGAAGCTGTGAAAGATCAACGATCTGCAACCCTCTGCCTGTACCTGTTCCTTCTGTAACTATATAAGCATAAGTGCTGTGTGTTTTGATATCACGCCAAATTGAATTGGGCCCTGGAATAAAAGCAACTTGCACAGGATTAGTTGGGTTTGTAACATTAATTATTGATGTGCCGGTTTGCACTCCGAGCAAAGCATACTCGTTTCCTGAGCCATCAACATAACCCCAGATATCATTATATCCTGCTGAGGGATACGGATTTAAGTTGCTTAAAAAAGTGACATTTGACTGAGCAGTTAATATGCCTGCAGCAAAAATAAATGTAAGTAAGAATTTCATTATTTCCTCTTTTGAAGATAATTATTTTAACAAACTCATTTTGATTATGTCTGATTGGTTCCCAGCAGACAATCTTGCAAAATAAACACCAGAATTTAATTCGCCTGCATCGAAATTAATTTCATATCTTCCTGCTGGTTTGTATTCATTTACGAGTGTTTCGATTTCATTTCCTAATACATCATAAACTTTTATGCTTACGAATCCGCCATTCGAAATCCTAAATTCGATTTTTGTAGATGGATTAAATGGATTGGGATAATTCTGTTCTATATAAAAATTCGAAGGAATATTTTTATTATCTTCGATGGAGGTAACAGGCGGATTAAATTTACAAATGTATAATCCGGTTGACATATCCGAGACGATTGTATTTCCTGAAGGTAGATACGGGTCGACGCCCCAGGCACCATTATAAGTACCGCCACCTGAACCGGGATATGTATCGTATTGTCCAGCGAATTCCGGATTCGTTGGATCAGAAATATCAAGTACTACGTAGCCATCTTTATAATAAGAAATGTGAGCATAGTTACCCAAAATAAAAATGTTGTGAATAGGTGAAGTCCCAGGCATTTGCCAGCTTGGAACAACGAGATCCCAGGTTGTTCGATCTTGTAAATCCCAGACGGTAAGATCTATCACATTAAATTCCTCGCAAGCAATAAAGTATCTTTTATCTTCAGTTAGCCATCCGCTGTGTGCGTAAATTCCTGGAAGCGCAACACTTTGACTAATCAATTGCGGATTTGATTTATTTGAAACAGAAACTAAATCATAGGTATCAGCTGAGGAAACATAGGCTGTATCATTCCAAACATGAACATCGTGCACATACCCGCTTGCACCGTAATATCCTGCTTGAACAGGACTTGTTGGATTTGATAAATCGAGTATATGCATCCCTCCCTGACTTGTTCCGACTACATAAGCATAACCATCAGCAATAAAAATTTCATGCGCTCGAGTAAATGTAGTGGTGTAAGTAGCAGCCAGCGAAGCACTCACTGGTAAATTAGATAAATCAATTATTTGCATTCCGGCACCTGATCCTGTTCCCTCAGAAACTACATATGCATAATGAGAATGAGTTTTTATTTCTCTCCATTCATAAGGTGGTGCCAACGGACCAGGTATAAAAGCGACTTCGACAGGAGTTGAAGGATTTGTGACATCTATTATTGTGGTCCCGCCGGTAACTCCCATTATTGCGTACTCTCTGCCATTAGCAGCGTATCCCCAAATGTTCGCATAAGCCGCACCCGGATATGGATTCAGTGAACCGAGCAGAGTAACATTCTGTCCAAATATAATTGGTGTAGTACACAACAGGCAGGAAAAAACCGCTGCTAAAATGTATTTCATTTTTTAACTCTTATTATTTAAGAAACAATACTTTGATTGCTTTTGTATTTAGTTCCGAAGAAGCGAGTATGAAGTAAACTCCTGAAGGAAGAATCTCTCCCGAGTTATTTTCTCCATACCAATAATAGTAGTGAGTACTGGCAGGCATATAGTCATTATGCAAAGACTTTACTTTTTCACCGAGCGAATTGAAAATATCAATTGTAGTGAACTGTGCTTCCTTATTTTCGATTCTGATCTGTGTTCTTGGATTAAAAGGATTTGGATAAACTTCGAGTGAAAAATTTTCGATCGGTCTTAATCCCCAATCAGCAATATTTGTTATTTCAGAATTGATGTAAAGATATAACCCTCCCTTTACATTTCCAAGGAATAAATCCAAGTCAGTGTCATTGTCTATATCTACGAAGCATGGGAAAGTGTTTCCGCCAAAATTGTCTTGAATAAATTGATTGGTAACTTCTGTCCAAACCGGCGCTGAATTGCTACCATCATTTCTGAAGTAGAATAATTCGCCCTTTCGACTGCCGGAAAAAAGATCAAGTGCACCATCTTTATTATAATCAATCAGGAATGGTGTGCTGTTATCACCGATATCTAAAGTGCCAAAGTAAGAAGGATTTGAAGTGAACTCGTATGATGTTGGGCTGCCAGTGTTTTCATAAAAACTAAACCTTCCGTTAAAGCCGCCAATAACTAGGTCAAGGTCAGAATCGCCATCAACATCAATTAAAAATGGAGTAGAACTTGAACCGACGTCAATAACCTGACCGAGATTATTTTGAAGAACAGTCCCATTTAAGAAAAGCGGAGAAGCTGGTGAACCAGTGTTCAAATAAACTTCTATTGTTCCATTAAGTTTGCCAATGAAAAGATCAAAATCGCCATCATTATCAATATCACCAAATACCGGTGAGACACTTAGATCGCTTGTTATATTGAAAAATGAAGAGTCGGAATAGTAGAATGATGGATTGGAAGCTGTCCCGGTATTTTCAAGAAAGTGAAGCGAGCCATTGGGATTATTTAGTGAACCGACGAATAAATCCAAATCACCATCGTTATCTATATCAACAAAAACTGGAGCACTATTATTACCTACATCGAGTGTTTTAAGAAAATCATTTGTCCTTAAAATATGATTAGCTGATTGAGTACTCCCTGTATTCTCATAAAACATTAATGATTGAGGCACGGTGGGATCATAAAGCACTGAAACAAATAAATCATAATCACCATCACCATCAATATCTGTAAAGCGAGGCATATTGAAACCGCTTGTATTAACACTGTCGGAATTTATCGGATATATGTCTGAAACTCTTTGCATTTGAGGATTTGTTGGAGTGCCCTGGTTCTCAATAACATAAAGACTATTACTAAAAAAATCTCCCCAGAAAAGATCAAGATCAAGGTCGTTATCTATATCTACAAAATCAATAGAACTTGCGCCGTGTCTCGGATCATCAATTATTCCACCGATGATAATAATATTTTGCCAGATGTTGGTAATAAATTTTAAGTTAAAGTTTTGTGGTGAGCCGATGTTTTCAAAAAATGTGAGTGTGCCTGCAGAGTTACCGCTGATAAAATCATAATCACCATCGCCATCAACATCAACAAAAATTGGATTGCTGCCAAACTCACTATAGATCGGATCTCCTTCATTATCAAATACTGTGTCCTGTGCAAGAACAAAAAAAGGTGAATTTGCACTTCCTTCGTTTTTGTAAAATGATATCTGGTCAGTGTTGCTAGTAAAATAGTCCAGGTCAGTATCGCCATCAATATCAACAAAGTAAAACCAATTTAAAAAATCTAATCCCGGGGGATTTTCAAGTGAGTATTCAAAGTTTGGATTGAATTTATTCCCAATATTTTTAAACCAACCAAAAGTTTGATCACTATCCAGATAAAAAATGTCTAAGTCTCCATCACCATCAATGTCAACGAACTGATGTTCGAGATTATTATGACCGCCGCTGAATATATTTTCGAGTATTCCTTCTGAATCACTCACTGGAATTATGTTCAACTCCCTTTGAAATGGTTGAGAAAAACATAAGCTTGAAAACAGAAACAGGACGGGCAGGATTAATTTGAATATGTTATTTCGTAAAGACAAGCATCTCCGATTATTTTGAATGGTTCAACTTTTAAGTTTTCAATATCTTTTTGTTTTGTTTGAATTGATCTTTCAATGATCATAAAACAATTAGTGCGAAGGTATCCATTGTTCAATATATTTCCAACTACATTATAAATATCATCTTTAAAAAAAGGAGGGTCAGCGAGGATTAAATCATATTCAACACTTTTCTTCAAAGTTGAGAATTTAATAGCAGGCATTTTAAAGATCTTACAATTTTCCTCAGCCTGCATCAATTTTATA
Source organism: Ignavibacteriaceae bacterium (assembly GCA_035478175.1). GTDB lineage: Bacteria > Bacteroidota > Ignavibacteria > Ignavibacteriales > Ignavibacteriaceae > IGN2. The sequence goes on along the minus strand of DATIJX010000098.1, from coordinate 10,588 downwards.
TTATCGGCGAGCGTGTGGTAAATTATAGAATTCTTCTCCACAAAATGAACCTCTTCAGCGCCTCTGCTCAGGCATTCAAAACCAAGCGCCCCTGAACCTGCATACATATCCAATACTTTAATACCTTCGAATGACATTCGGTTATTAAGAATATTGAAGATGGTTTCGCGAACCCTTTCTGTGGTCGGTCTTACAAGTTCAGATTTTGGTACGTTTATATATCTGCCCTTCAAATAGCCTGATGTAATTCTTAATCTCATATCTTTTTATTCAGATAAATCGTGATGCGATTCCTGCTGCGGAAGTAAAAGTATTATAATGTTCTTCTGAAATTTCATTAATCTGAAGCCCGGCTTTAAATCGCAGTAAATCAAAGGGCTGGAATTTCTTAAACTCTAATCCGGTTGCATTTTGTAATTCAGAAAGTGAATCTGCACCGATATCCTCACCAGAAAGGACAGCCTTTCTTAATGGAGTACTTAATACATTTCTAAAATTTTCCTGGGTAAGCACTTCAATGATTCTGCTTATTACTCCATCATCCTGTTTCTGAAATACTTTAACGTAAACTGGTTTTGAGGATATGTTAATGAAAAGTGTAAGTGAATGCCGGGAATTAAAAATATTAACCGTAACTAATGCTTTTTCAGCAATGGCAGAAGTGTTTAAGAAACTGTTTGCAGTAATTGAAGCATTGTCAACTAATCTGGGAGTCAGATTATTTTTTAAACAAAAATATTTGATTAGTAATAAATATTTTTTATTTAATGCAACAACAAGAGCGTTATTTTTGCCAGGCAGAATTCCTTTTTCAAGCTCATAAAATTTTATTGCAAGGTCGTCAATGGGTATAAATGGAAAGAGCTGAGAAACTTCCCAGTTAAATTCTTCACGGATTTCTTTCTGATTAAGATTTGCATCATAAGGAAGCTGAATAGTAATAAAAAGTTCGGGTGGGAGTGTGAATGAAGAAATTGTGCTGTTAACAGGATTTCTTATTTTAATTTCATCGAATGCAGTTTGAAGCTGGTTCGAGATATTAGCTTCTACGTGATCCTCAAAATTAATTGGCGGGCTGATAAATGTTTGCCCGATGTTTGAAACAACTAATTGTTCAGATTCTTTTTCTAATTCAACAAATTGTAACCTGGAGGCTGTGATGTTTATACCAGCACATCTCTGAATACCAGTCATCTATCCCGACTTACTCCCAAGAGGAAGTATTTTTTAACGCATCGTTGAAAAGATCTCCAACGGTTCCGTATCCATCAGGATCTTCGAGATAATATTTTGTTCCAAGAACACGAACTGTATCTACCCTTACGACTGCACTTCTTCTATTAATAGTTGTATCAATAGAGATTGAAGTATCAATTTGAAGAACGTATGATTGAAATGATTTCGGTGAAAGCTTTAAACTGTCCGGAGTAAATTCGCCGTGTGACAGCGGTTTGAATGGATTGGCAGGTCTCATTGTCAGTGAGTCGAAAGCATTGACAACGCTGTCAACAAATTTATCTTCTTTGACAAAGCTGATAAGCTTATCAAGATTATCAGAATAACTCCCGTATTTCTTTTGAAATAATATCTCAGCCGCTTTTATGTTGTTCATTCTGAGCCGGGATTCAGTTCTCCAAAACTTTTCCTTCTCAACAGCTTCTTTAGGATCTATAATAGCTACTTTTATTAATACAACACTAAGTATTGCGATTACAAGGTAAAGTGCTGCGTGAATATACCAGGGATCGCCAGCTTGGGATTTCATCATTCCTCCGGGAAAATTTTTTTTGTTTCGTTAGTCAATATATAAAAACTTTTTTATTTTGTTAAACTTAACTTCACCTATACCTTTTACATCCATTAGCTCCTCGAGTCTTTTAAACTTGCCTCTTTCAGTTCTTAGCTGAATGATTTTTTCTGCTGTTTTTTCACCTATTCCAGGTAGTTTAACTAGCTCATTTATTCCAGCAGTGTTAAGGTTGATACTCTTTTCAGTTAAAGAAGATAAATCCTTTTTGACATAGGCAAATGTATCCGAAAGCTCCAATACCCGTCTTTTTATCTCAAGATTACTATCCAGCCTGGGGTCATCAAGATCGAACTCAGGATTTATGTTTGAATAATAGGCAAAGAGGCTATCTTGTTTTGCATAATCGACATGCTTGTATTCTGCATTATCATTCTTTATGAATTCAACATAGACAAAGCCAAGTATGAATAGTCCGGTTAAAAACAGAATTACTATAGTTTCGGTTTCAGTAAAACCAATTTTTTTAGATAATTTTTCAAACATCTGTCAAAAGGAAGGTATAAAAACTTTAAAAACCAACAACTAAATTCATAGTTGGCTGACTGCTTGAACACAATTAATTTTTTTTACAAACCAAATTTGCTGAAAAAGTTCTTCTTTTCATCATCGGATGAAGCCTTGACATTTGGTAATTCAGAAAGCTGCTTAATCAAATCTTTTTCTTTTGAATTTAACTTTTGTGGAATTGCAACACTGATTCTAACAATCTGATCACCACTTCCTGAATAGTTGAGATGTCTGATTCCTTTTCCTTTCATCTTTAACAATTTACCTGGCTGAGTTCCAGGATCAATTTTCAATATTGCCTTACCATTCAATGTAGGTACCTCAATATCAGCACCTAAAGCAGCCTGAGGGAAAGTGACGAATAAGTTGTAAATGATGTCATCTTTTTCCCTGATGAAATGCTCGTGAGGTAGTTCCTGGAATACTACAATAATATCTCCCGGCTGACCTCCACGTTTTCCTGCATTGCCTTCACCTCTTATGGTCATATAGTGTCCTTCTTCAACTCCCGCAGGTACATCAATTTTTACTGTTACTTCATCATTTACTCTGCCATCACCGGAACAATTTCTGCAAGGTGAATCAACTACTTGTCCTTCGCCGGAACAATTGTGGCAAGCTGTGATGTTAACAAATTGTCCAAAGACAGATCTTGAAACCGTTTTAACTTCACCGGCACCGTTACAGACAGGACAGGTCTTTAATGATGTTCCAGCCTGAGCACCCGTACCGTTACATTCATTACACTTAACCTGTTTTTTAATTTTTATTTTTTTAGAAGTACCTGAAGCAATTTCTTCGAGAGTAAGTTTCAGGTTCACACGTAAATCAGAACCTGGAGTGCCTGGTCCACGTCTTCTGGATCTTCCTCTTTGATTTCCTCCAAAGAATTCATCAAATATTGATGAGCCACCGAAAATATCTGAGAAGTGGGAGAAGATATCGTTTACATTGGAGAATCCTTCAGTGCCGAATCCACTGCCTCTTACACCTTCGTGTCCAAAGCGATCATAATTATTTCTTTTATCATCGTGACTTAATATTTCATAAGCTTCTGCTGCTTCTTTGAATTTGTCTTCAGCGCCTTTATCTCCAGGATTTCTATCCGGATGATATTGCATGGCCATCTTGCGATAAGCTTTTTTTATCTCGTCCTTATTGGCGTTTCTTGTTACGCCAAGTACTTCATAATAATCTCTTTTAGTCATTTATTCTAATTCTCATTTTCTGATGATGATTCGGGAGAATCTCCATTTGTCATTTGGTTATCATCAGATGATGATTCTTCACTGACTATTACTTTTGCATGTCTTATTACTTTATCACGATAGAGATAACCGGATTCGACCTCTTCCAAAACAGTGTGAGAAGGAACTGAATCATCTTTTCTCTGCATCAATGCATCGTGGTAATCTACGTTGAATAGTTCTCCTTTAGTTTGCATTTTTTTTACTCCATGTTCATTCAGGAGCCTGAGGAGTTTTTCATAAACTAACTTTATTCCTTCTTTAACAGCTTTGATATTATCAATATCGTCAATGTGTTCCATCGATCTTTCAAAATCATCAACAACAGGCAGCAGTTTGATTATAAAAGATTCCGCAGCATAGTTAATCAAATTAAACTGATCGTTCTCAGTTCTTCTTTTATAATTTTCAAACTCTGCAGCCTTCCTTAATAATTTGTCCTGCCATTCTTTAAGCTGTACTTCAAGTTCAGCAATTTTAGCTTCCGATTTATCAGCAGCATCATCATCAATTTTTTCATTCTGCTCTAATTCTTCTGATTTATTTTTTTCTTGCTCTGACATTTTATTTTTTTCATCCTGATGTTTATCTTTTCTAAATTTAGACATAATTCATCAACTCCTTTTTTATTTATCGTGTTTTTAAATGTTCTGTTAAAACTTTTGCGAGATAATCCACAATAGCCACGATCCTGGAATACTCCATTCTCTTTGGACCAATTATTCCAAGTGTTCCGCTTGTCTCACCGAATTTATATTCCTTGCTTACAAAGCTGTATTCTTTTAGCTTCTTTTCTATGTGCTCACTACCAATGGAAATAAACACTTCTTCTTTTTTTGATTCAGAGGATTTTTCCATTATGTGGATTATTACATCTTTATCTTCAATCAGCTCGATAATGCTCTGGAAGTTTTCCGGATTTTCAAATTCAGGCTGCTGCATCAGATTTTTTGCACCTGTAACAATAAGTCGCTCTGATTTAACTTCGTCCTTAAAAAGTTTATCAACCGAATCAACAAACAATCTGATAATTGGTTTTTGATCTTCCTGAACATCAATAAATCTTTCTCTGAAAGTACTTCTTATTTCTTCAAGACTTAATCCTGAAAGTTTTTCGTTTAGCAGCAATTGAACAGATTCAATCTGAGATTCTTTCATCTCAGTATCAAGCTCCATTGTGATAGTCTTTACTAATCCGGATCTGATGCTTATCACAACAAGAATTCTTGTTAATGCCAGACTAATAATTTGAATTTTCTCAAGTATTCCCGATTCAAGATTTGGATAGGTTACACATGCTATCTGTCTTGTGATTGAACTTAGCAGTTTTGAAGTTGCCTTGACAAGCTCATCGGTCTCATCAATTGACAGATTTAAACTATTTTCAATCAATCCCTTTTCTTTTGAATTTAATTTATCAACGTCCATCAATGAATCGACATAATAACGGTAACCTTTATCTGTAGGTACTCTACCTGCGGAAGTATGCGGATGATTGATAAATCCTGAATCTTCCAGGTCAGACATAATATTTCTAACTGTAGCTGGTGAAAAACCAATATCGTATTTCTTTGTAATATTACGGGAGCCGACCGGTGTAGCAGTCAAAATAAACTGCTGAACGATCGACCTGAGTATCGCTTTCTCTCTCTGATTTAGTTCTTCTGTTTCCATTTTTTCATTTTAACTTGCATAAAATCAAGGCGCAAATATATCAAAATTAACCTAATTTTTGCAGGCATTGGATGATATGGTACTGGCAGCGTCGCATTGAAATATAAATTTTTATAAGTGGTATAATCCATATCACAAAACTAATACTTTTGAATAAGAGGGGGTAAGTGCTTAATTTTCAAAAGGTAAATTTTAACTTCGTTAATTTAGATTAAAGGGTATTAATTTTGGCTAAAAAGTACGAGGATGCCGGTGTAAGTATAAAAGCAGGCGAAGAAACCGTTGATAAAATTAAAAGCTATGCTAAATCAACTTTTAATAAATCCGTTCTTGCAGATATTGGACTTTTCGGTGCTTTCTTTCAACCCGATTTAACTAATTACAAAGAGCCGGTTTTGGTTTCCAGTGTTGATGGTGTTGGGACAAAACTGAAAATAGCTATCGAATTAAATAAGCATGATACGATTGGTCAGGATTTGGTTAACCATTGTGTGAATGACATTGCAGTTTGTGGTGCAGAACCTCTTTTCTTTCTGGATTATATGGCTTTCGGAAAACTTGATACGGTTGTTGCTGCAGAAATTGTAAAAGGATTTTCAATTGCGTGTAAAGAAAACGGCTGTGCACTGATCGGCGGTGAAACTGCAGAAATGCCGGGTGTTTATCAAATCGGGGATTATGATTTATCAGGGACTATTGTTGGCATCGTTGAAAAATCTAAAATCATAAAAGGGGATAATATTGTTTCTGGAGATGTACTGATTGGAGTTCCCTCATCAGGACTTCATACTAACGGCTATTCTCTTGCACGAAAAGTCTTGCTTGAAAAATATAAAATCAATGAAAGAATTCCATCACTCAAAAAAACTTTAGGTGAAGAACTCCTTTCAATTCACAGATCTTATTTGAATTTAATAAGAACCTTAAAAAGCAGAGTTGAAGTTAAAGGTCTTTCACATATTACCGGCGGTGGTATTGTTGGAAACACAAAAAGGATATTACCCGGAGGATTAAAACTTAAAATTGATTGGAGTAAATGGGATGTCCCGGCAATCTACAAACTGATTCAGAATACAGGCGATATAAGTGCTGAAGAAATGAGAGAAGTGTTTAATTTGGGAATAGGATTAATTTTTGTTGTCTCAAAAGAGAATGTAGAGTCTGTACTGAAGTTAGCCAAAGAATTAAATGAGCAACCTATAATTATTGGGGAAGTAAGCTAAATAACTTTAAGCACTAAATAACAAATTTCAAATTACAAATAATATCCAATGACCAAATCTCAAATAATTAAAAAATTAAGTTTGGATTTTTACAATTTTGAATTTGACTCTTGTTTGAGTTTTATTTTTTGTTATTTGAGATTTCCAGCTATTATTTATCGTTGAAAAATTATGTTTATAGATACTCACGCACATCTTTTTTATCCAAACTTTTTCGGCGAACTGGATGAAGTAATTTCCAGAGCCAAACAGGAGAGTGTTGATTTCATCCTCGTACCTGCCACAGATTTGAAAACAGCAGAGCAGGTTGTTGAGCTCACAAAAAAATATGATATGGTTTACGGTGCCGTTGGTATTCATCCTCACGATACAAAAGATTGGGATGAATCGTTAATCCCCAAAATTGAAAAGTTAGCGAAGAATAAAAAGATTGCTGCCATTGGTGAAATCGGACTTGATTATTATTATGACTTCTCCCCAAAAGAAAAACAGATTGAAGCTTTCAAAGCACAAATTGATCTCGCTTTAAAATTAGATTTGCCAATCATTATTCATAATCGTGATTCGGATGAAGATATGATGAAGATCATCAGGAGCTATTGCGGTTCAGGATTGAAAGGACAGTTCCATTGTTTTAATGGTTCAGTTGAAGATGCAGTAGAATTAGTTGGAATGAATTTTATGATTTCATTCACAGGAAATATTACTTACAAGAAAGCTGATAATCTTCGAAGAATACTTCAGCATATTCCGCCGGAAAATTTATTGCTTGAAACCGATTCACCTTTTATGACGCCGGTTCCACACAGAGGCAAACGTAACGAGCCCTCTTATGTGAAGTTCGTTGCCGAAAAAATTGCGGAGCTCCATAAATTAAGAATCGAAGACGTTGCACGGATTACTTCATTCAATGCATTCAGAATATTCGGAATTGGAAGCAAACCAGAAACTGCCTTCACTTATAAGCTTGGTGATTCGCTATACATTAATGTTACAAACCGCTGCAATGCTCATTGTGTTTTTTGCCAAAGAAAAGAAAAGCCTTTTATCAGAGGTTACAATCTTGGGATGGAAAGAAACGATGAACCATCAGCAGATGTTTACATAAAAGAAATTGGCGATCCGAAAAAGTATAATGAAATTGTCTTCTGCGGTTATGGTGAACCGGTAATCAGATGGGACATTGTTAAAGAAATTTCCAGATACGTGAAGGATAATGGCGGGAAAACGCGGCTTAACACTAACGGTCATGGGAACATCATTAATAAAAGAGATATCACACCGGAAATGAAAGGTTTGATTGATGTTGTTTCAATCAGTTTGAATACATTTGATCCAAAACAATACTCTGAACTTGTTGGTCTTGACACATCTTACTATGATGAAATGATTGACTTTGCTAAAAAATCTAAACCATTTGTTGAGAAGGTTGTAATGTCAATCGTTTCAATTGATGAAGTTGATATCGAACACGCCCGAAAAATAACTGAAGAAGAAATTGGTGCGGAATTCAGGGTGAGAGAATTCTTTCAATGAAAAAAAGCCCCCTAAATCCCCCAAAGGGGGACTTTCCTGAACAACAAAAAGTCATGATGAAAATCCCAGCCAAAATTTTTCTAATAATTATTTACTTTTTTGTATTTACTTCTAGTCTATTCCCACAAAATTATGACCAGCATCAAGAATCTAGTATCCAGTATCAGGAATCTGGAATCCGGAATCTGGTATCTGGCATCGAAAAAATTATAAGCGATCCTTTCTTCGATAAAACATTAATTGCCCTTGATATTTTTGATCTGACTGACAGTATCTCCCTATATCAAAAAAATAATAAGCTGCTCCTTCGTCCGGCATCAAATATGAAATTGCTCACATCCGCTGCTGCGTTAATAAATCTTGGTGAGTATTATACTTTCAGGACAGATCTTTATCACACAGGTGTGATTGCAAGTGATACTTTATTCGGTGATGTTTTTGTTGTTGGTGGATTCGATCCGCTTTTTTCTTCTGAAGATTTGGATTCATTAGTTGTAGTAATTAAATCTCTTGGGATTAACCATATTGATGGAAGCGTTTATGGTGACATATCCAAAAAAGATTCAATGTATTGGGGCAAAGGCTGGATGTGGGATGACGATCCTGAACCATCTGCTCCATATCTGAGTGCATTGAATATAAATGGTAACTCTATTGAAGTTGTTGTTGAAGCAGCAGAAATAGATTCGCCCTCTATTGTTAAACTTAATCCCGAAACAAAATTCGTGGATGTTGTAAACAATTCAGTAACTGTTGCCGAGGGTAATGCCGGTGGTTTTTTAATTACTCGTGACTGGGTGAATAGAAAAAATACTATTCTTGTCAACGGCGAAGTAATTAAAGATGAAGCATATGGTTACTATTCGAAGGTAAATCTACTTTATCCTGAAAGATATTTTATCACTTTGTTTAAAGAAGGATTGGAAAAAGAAGGTATCTCAATTGCCAAGCAGATTGATGTAAAAAATTTAGACGAGAATTCCGTTTACCTCACATCTGTTTACCGTTCGATCGATACTGTAATTTCGGTTGTTAATAAGGATAGCGACAACCTGAGTGCTGAGATGATGGTTTATGCAATTGCTTATATGGATTCGGGTGCACCCGCAACTGCAGATGATGGTCTTGCATCAGTAAAAAAAATAATTGATTCAATTGGATTTAACTCCGGTGATTATTCAATTGCTGATGGTTCAGGTGTTTCACATTATAACCTCATTTCTGCTGAACTGATTCTGAAAACATTAAAATATTTTTATTACGAAAGAAAAGATTTGTTCCCATTCTTTTATAATTCATTGGCGATTGCCGGAGTTGATGGTACTTTGAAAAACAGAATGAAAGGCACATCGGCACAAAATAATGTTCACGCAAAAACCGGCACATTGAATGGTGTAAGCAATCTCTCCGGATATGTAACAGCAGAGAATAATCATTTACTTGCGTTCTCAATTATGATTCAGAATTATGTTGATGAGTCTTCTAAAGCAAGAAGCTTTCAGAATAAAATTTGTGAGTTGCTGGCAGAATTTGAATGACGATAGATTCCGGACTCAATCCTTTCAGGATTTCGCCGGAATGACAGTGCGGTTGTCATTCCTTTGAGCGGAGCGAATAAGGAATCAGCGTAGATTCCGGACAAGCCGGAATGACGGACAGGCAGAACCGGAATGACAGTGCGGTTGTCATTCCCGCGAACGGAGAGAGTCGGGAATCTGAGTAGAAAGAATAACCAATGAAAAACTTTTTCGCTTATAAAATTTTCACAAAGCCATTTGATCCTGAATTGCTATCGGGAATTATGTGGGATTATGAAATAACAGGGCTGCTGGAAAATGATGATCACATAACTGTTTTTACTTCCGATAATTCCTCCGCTAACGAAAATCAGTTCAACTCTTCATTGATGAAATTAAAAAATGAAAAGTTGATTGAGTCTTTCAGGATTGAAAAAGAAATACTCGAAGATAAAAACTGGAACGAGCTTTGGGAAAAGAGCAGGGAAGTGATCAGAGTTTCGGATAGAATTATTATTAAGCCCACTTTCAAAGAATATCATGCGAAACAAAATGAAATTGTTTTAACAATTGATCCAAAGATGTCATTCGGTACCGGTGAGCATCAGACAACAAAATTAATTTTAAGATTACTTGAGAAGTACATTAAGCCGGGAATGAGAGTACTCGATGTGGGTTCGGGGACGGGAATACTTGCAATTGCTTCTGTTAAACTTGGTGCATCAAAAGCTGTTGCGGCTGATTTTGATGAAATCTGTCTTGAAAATTGTAATGAGAACTGTGAGTTAAATGAAGTAAGCGATTTAGTTGAAATCATAACCGGTGAAATTGATGATGTTAAAGAAAATAATTTTGATTTAGTTCTTGCGAACATCCAAAAAAATGTTCTGCTTGATATCGCTGACAAGATTAAGTCGAAACTGAAAACGGGTGGGGTTGTGATATTATCAGGGTTGCTTGAAATAGATAAAGAAGCGATTGAAGAAAAATATCAATCACTCGGATTCAGGACAGAGCAAATTGAAAAAATGGATGAGTGGATTGCAGTTGTTTTAATGGAACGCTGATTACCAC
>DATIJX010000097.1:0-6782 GCA_035478175.1 Ignavibacteriaceae bacterium | reverse complement strand
AATATAAGTCCCTCTCTTACAAAGAGAGGGATGAGGGTGAGTTCTTATTTTTACAAAAATTTTTCTTGAATGTGATTTGAAGATTGAGGAAGTTTGGGGAAGGAAAACTGTTAATTCTAGTTTGATGTCCGTGCAAAGCTTTAAAGATATACATATTGTCGGGGTTTTTTCAATTTTTTTATCGATTGCTCTCCCAATCTCACCAATAATATTTTCAGTTTTAGCAATATCGATGATGTTTTTATACATATGGTTGTTCTACAATAATGTTTATTCAGAGGTTTCAACTCCGATTCATAGTTCTACATCTGATATAATTATCAAGACTGAAATTCCTAAAGGTTATTATTTATTTCTATTAAGAATTTTATTTGCTTTCATTATCGTCATTTATTTGTTAATCACTAAGGAATTTGATTTTAGCTATTTAATTACCTGTATCTTAATCATTACTTTTTTAGTTATCCAATTTTATTCTTATTCTTTTATAAAAAAGAACAATCCATTTTATTGCAGCATTGGGAAAGATTCCGTCGAAAGTCATATTGATTATACTAACAGAATATATTATACAGATATAAAACAAATAAAAGTGAATAGTGAATATGATAAATATCAAATCATTTCAAATAATGGGAATCTGATAAAAATAAATTTAAAGCATTATCCAAAAGAATTTCGGACAGAAGTATTTAGTAAGTTTGAAGAACTATCAAAACATCATAATGTAGAATTGTTTTTACCTGTAGGTTAGAATTATTTTTATTATTCCCCGTCAATTTCATATCATATAATGAGTTTTATCTCCAACTATCGAACAACCATAACTCAGTAGCTTCAAACTAAAAGTGCTAACAATCCCATTTATCCTTAAATTTGAGTATTAAAGACCAACCGCATACTTCACATAAATTTACAACTCTAAATTATCTTCAGTTCCTTCAAAGTATTATAAGTAATCTCAATCCTTGAGCGAAAACCTTCATCAGGATTTTCGGTTTCGAGATTTGTGGCAAAAAAGTATACATCATCGCCTTTCTCAACATAACCAACAAACCAGCCAATTTGATTTTCAAATCTCATTCCCCAGCCGGTCTTTGCTCGAAGAGTGTAATCATCTGTCTGGTCATAAATCATAATCTTTTTAAGGATATCAACAGAGCGTTGGGAAAAGCCTGTTTCATTTTTGTAAATCTTTTTCAGGAATTCAATTTGCTCATCGGGTGAAATTCTCAATCCACCTTCCAGCCAGAAAAGATCTATCCCTCCGGAAATATCTTCATTGCCGTAATGATTGACTGTGATATACTCTTTCATTTTTTCTTCACCGATTCTCCTTGCAAGTTCCTGGTAAAACCAGACAGCAGAATATTTGAAAGCCTGTGCAAGATTTAAATCCTGGTTCCACATATCATAAAATCTTTTAACGCTGTCCCATTTCACAATTTCATTTTCATCTTTTATTGCGCCGGCTTCCAGTGCAGCAAGCGAGTTAAATATTTTAAAAGTGGAAGCCGGGATAAATTTTTCAGCACATCTTTCGGGATTATATTTCAGGTATTCGTCTTTGTTCAGATCATAAAAAATGAAACATCCTTCGTGGTTGTATTCATCGAAGAATTTTTTGAGATCATTCCGTTCTTTTATTGTCTGAGCTGATGAACTAAAGATGACCAAGATAATAATTGAAATAGTTTTGTATATCATTGTTTAATTTGATGATTGATGAATAAACTTTTAATTAAATGCAGTTTAATATTAGATTCATATTGTAAAAATCAAAATTATTAATGCTCCGGCAAAAAAAACTTTCAGACAATTTTATCAACAGCTTAATCCAGTTAAGCAGTGGAAGGATTTTACCAAAAACCCTGGAGGAATTTTTTAACCTGCTTGAAAAAGAACTAACCAAGCACTACTTCACAACTACATCAGAATCAAATCTTCTAAGGATATTTAAAAGCTTTTACGATTTTACTTTTTTTGTGAATGAGAGCATCAAGTATCCGCATCATATCGAAATATTAATTTCAATTGCGTCCAACAGCAATTACTTGAGTGATATACTAGTCATCAATCCAGAGTTTTTCTATATGATGACCGATTCATCAATTCTGAGTTCAAAGTTGGATAAAAAAAGTTTTGAAGAAGAAGTCAACGAAAGAATTTCCCGCTACACTTCACTCGATGCAAAAACTCACGCATTAAATTCTCTAAAAAGAAGAGAGATTCTCAGAATTGGTCTAAAGGATATTTTTAGTCAGGCAGAGGTTCGGGAAATCACATCAGAGCTTTCAATACTCGCAAATACTTTGACCGAAAAATTATTTGAAAGCTGTTATCAATTCATTTTGAATAAATATAAAATTACAAAAGTCAGCCAGTCGTATTGCATAATTTCACTCGGCAAGCTCGGCGGCGGTGAGTTGAATTACAGTTCCGATATTGATATTATAATTTTTTACGATAAAGAAAACAAAATTGGCAACAAGTACTACAGTGAAATTTTATCTGAGACGATTCAATTATTTCTTGAAAAATGCACATCATCGGAAGCCGGAAGTTTGTACAGAATAGATTTGCGGCTTAGACCTGATGGTAAAAGCTCAGCAGCGTGCAGAAGTCTTCAGGAATATCTCGATTACTACGAAAGCCGTGGAAGCGACTGGGAAAGGCAGATGCTCATCAAAGCAGGACTTCTTGGTGGAAGCGAGAAACTATATTCCCAATTTATTAATTACATTGATCGGTTTATATATCCGGCTGTTCACTTCGCTTCTCCGCTTGAACAAATGAAGAAACTCAGAAAGATCATTGAACGAGACATCGAAGACGAAAACATAAAACTAATTCCCGGCGGAATAAGAGATATTGAATTTGTTGCTCAAGCTCTGCAGCTTCTTAACGGCGGAAAAGATGAATCAATAAAAACCGGCAATACTCTTTCTGCATTAGAAAAACTTAGTCGGGTAAAACTTCTCACAAAGAATGAAACTAAATCTTTACAGGATGCATACATTTTTTACAGAAGGATTGAGCACTTCCTTCAATTGATGAATAACACACAGACACACACAATTCCTGAAAGCGGAGAGATAGCAGAAAAGCTGAGCTATTATCTTGGATTCAAGTCATTGAATGAGTTCAAAGAAAAAGTGAAAGACCATCGAAAGCAAGTTAGAGAAATTTACAATTCAATAGTTGGGGAAAGCAAAAGTGTCACTGATAAAAGCAAATTATTTTCGCAAATTAAGTTTACCAACTCTCAGCGGGCAGTGAGTGACATTGCATTTTTACGTGAAGGGAAAGGATTAACTGTCAGCAGAAAGTTTGATAAAACTGCGCTCGATGCTTTCAGCAAAATAGAAGAAAAAGTTTATGAATACCTTTTGAACGCTGACGATCCCGACCTCTGTCTTTCCAATTTTGTTCGGGTAATTAAGCAAGCCGACTTCCCGTCAATCTGGTATAATGAATTCACAGATGATAACTTCCTGAATATATTTCTGAAGTTATGTGAACGCTCTCAAATGGTAATTGACCTTTTCGCTGAAGATAAAGTTCTGAGAGAAAGCTTTCTGAGCAGAGATTTTCTGAATGAAATATCAACATATGAAATCAAAAAGATCAGATTGAAAAATATTCTGTTCAGCCTTGCCGTTCAGCTAACAATCAGGCTTATTGAACCGGCATCAGCTTCAAAAGTGTTAAGCGAAGCAGTGAGAGAAAAAATTCAGCTGCTGTCTGAAGAGTTCAGCAAAAAGAAAAAGTGGAAGAATGATTATCTGATCATCGTTCTCGGAAGCACAGGAACCGGGACAATGACTTTCGCTTCGGATGTTGATTTAATTTTTGCAGTGAAGAATTCGGGCAAGTATGAAAATGTTCAAAAGGATTTCCAGGAACTGCTTGGGAAATTGAAAAAGGAACTTTCTCACTTTTCAGTAGATTGCAGACTACGACCTGAAGGTGCGAGCAGTCAGTTAGTCTGGGATTTTGAAAAATACATTGAGTACCTGAACAATCGTGCACGAATCTGGGAGTTTCAGTCATTCCTGAAAGCAAGCTTCGTCAGCGGAAATGAAAATTTATTCGGTAAACTCGCTGCATCATTTCAGCAAAGAATATCGAAGCTGACTCTGAAAGAAATTATAACAGGGATTACCGAGATAAGATCAAAATCTTTATCCAGCTTTCCTGCTGAAATGAATTTAATTGATCTGAAAAAAAATCCGGGAGGCTTAAGTGATATTGAATATGCAGCTCATTATCTTCTCCTTTCAACTCCCGAATCTGCATTCGTGTTCATCGGAAAAGCTATTCCTGAGATTTTAAGAGAACATACTACTCAAACAAAGCATAAAAAAGTTTTAAATGAGCTCGCCGATAATTACATTTTCATTAAGAATTTAGAAATTTTTAACCAGATTGCTTTCAGCAGCAGTTCATCAAAATTATCAGGCGATGAAATGAAATTTGAAAAGTTAGCTCGTTTGATGTTATTTGAAAGCGGTTCAGTGTTAAAGAAAAAATTGAATTCAGTTCTTCAGTTTAACAGAGAGAGTTACTCAGCAATCATTCCAAAGAAATAATATGATATTCCTAAAAAAATATTTCCACTTTATCACAGCACTTTTTGTATTCATCGTTTATATATTCACGCTTGCACCTTCAGTTGTGCAAATTGATTCCGGAGAGCTAGCTGCAGTTCAGGCAACACTTGGAATTGCACATCCGACAGGTTATCCGCTGTTCACGGTGCTTGGTTATTTGTTTTCGTTGATACCTCTTCCATTCACAAAAATATTTCAATTGAATATTCTTGCTGCCATTTACTGCAGCGCTGCAGTTGGAGTGTTCACTTACACAATAAAATATTGTCTGGATAATTTATCATCATTCAAAACGAAAAGCTCTGTCCAAAAAGAATCTTCAAAAAAAGAAAAGAAAAAGGGTAAATATCAGATAGAAAAAAGTGATAAGCAGGATGAGCCTTCTGATAATATAAAATTAATCACCGCAGTATTTGGAGGGTTAATACTTGCATTCAGCGGAACATTCTGGTTTCAAAGCACTTCGGTGGAAGTTTATTCACTGCATTTACTTTTAATTACGCTTATCATACTTTTCCTTTTAAAAGCTTATGTGAATTCGTTCGAGAATGATAAACTAACTCATTGGCTGTTGTTTGCGTTTTTTCTGGCGCTCGGATTTACAAACCATTTAACAACGTTGATGATATTACCGGGCACTGCATATTTATATTTTTCAAGATACAAATTCAATTCAGCCAGCTTTAAAAAATTAGCATTGATGATTTTACTTTTTGCTGCTGTGCTGGCAGCGGTTTATTCATATTTGCCTCTGAGAGCTTCACAAAATCCAATTTTGAATTGGGGAAATCCGGTTGACTGGGAAAAAATTTTACGGCACGTAAGCGGCAAACAATACCAGGTTTGGTTGTTTAGTTCATTTGATTCTGCAGGAAAACAATTTAGTCACTTCTGGAGCATCCTGCCATTTGAGTTTTATCTCGGTTTACTTCTTGCTGTCATTGGATTGTTTGTTTCGATTTTCAAATCAAGAAAACTTGCCTGGTTTATCCTGATTACTTTTATGTTCACAGTTCTCTATTCAATCAACTATGATATTCACGATATTGATTCTTACTTCCTTCTTGGATTTATAATGCTGTCTTTCTTTGCCGCTTTCGGTGCTTTGAAAATACTGGAGATGAAAAGTCTTAAGCAAAATTTAGCAGTTATCATTCTGGCTGTCGTGATGGCAATTCAACTCTACTTCAATTTTATAAAAGTAAATCAGAGCGGCGTTTACACTTTTGAAGATTATACAAAATCGGTTTTGAATACCGTTCCCAAAAATTCCATCATCTTCAGCTACCAGTGGGATTATTTTATTTCTGCCTCTTATTACTATCAGTTTGTGGAAGATTACAGAAGAGATGTAACAGTTATTGATAAAGAACTGTTGAGAAGATCATGGTACTACAAGCAGATTGATAATCACGATCCGAAAGTTCTTGATGGCGTACGAAATGAACTTGACCAGTTTCTGATCGCACTTCAGCCATTTGAGCGTGATGAAAAGTTTGATGCGAACAGACTTGAAACTTTATTCAGAACAATTATGACTAATCTCGTTAAAACCAATGTCAGCGAACGAGACTACTTCATTGCACCTGAATTAGTTGAGCAGGAAATGAAAAGAGGAGAGTTCAAGCTTCCTGAAGGTTATAATCTTGTTCCTCATTTATTCTTCTATAAAGTAGTTGAGGGAAACGAATATGTGCCTGCACCTGATCCGGATTTTTCAATCAGTATTGCTGCAAACAGAAATGTTTACATTGACACCATCGAGAATATGGTCGGAAGGATGCTTTCTAACAGGGCATATTATGAAGTTCAGCATGGAAGATCAGACAGAGCAAAAATTTATTTAAAGAAAATTCTAAATGATTTGCCGGGATTTAAACTGCATCCAGCTTTGCAGGAAGTGTTGAAGAATTAATAAAATTTTTAATAATCATACAAAAAATAGCTCCGGCATTTATGCCGGAGAACGTATATTCCCAAAAGGTTGGGGCTTTAGCCCAAACAATTAGTTATAATTTGACTAAAGTCGGTTTGTTTAGTTTGATATTTTATACCACACTCTAAAGAGTGTGGCTATTCATTCAATAAAAATTATTAATCTTTAATTGCTTCAAGAAGTTCTTCTATTCTTTCTTCAGGAAGTTCAGCCTTTGTTCTGAAGGATTGAAG
>DATIJX010000096.1:0-5664 GCA_035478175.1 Ignavibacteriaceae bacterium | reverse complement strand
CCATTTATTGCTCTTACAGCTAAATCTGTGGTTCCATTGTTACTATAAGCAATAACAGCATCGGGATGATTGTCGCCATTCAGATCACTTATTGAAATGATAGTCTTTCCAAACGCCGGATTAGGTCCGGGGTAAGAATGCTGCCAAACAATATTACCGTTGGTACCATTAAATAAAAATGCCCGCTTATATCCGGTTCCTTCCTGATTTCCATCGGCGATTGCCAATACGTCAGGGACACCATCGCCTGTAAAATCTCTTTGAACATCTACAGCTTCAAAATCGCCTAAGCTCCAGTTAACATCGTCACCATATTTCCAGAGAATTTGTCCGTTTAAACCATTTATCGCATAAACATGCTCATTTCCTCCGCCGGTTGCTATAACTACATCATTAAAGCCGTCACCGTTTAAATCACTTGCAATCTGAATTGCATCCTGAACACCATATTCAAAGTTAGCCCCGATTGATCCACAATTATTATTGTTCGGGCAACTTGAGAATGACCATAAGGGATAAGTATTACCTGAAGCGGCTCCGTCCAGGCACATAACCCAATAATTCTCGGTTGCAATTATAACTTCGGGAATTCCATCTCCGGTTATATCATTAATGTATTTTAGACCTTCAACCCTTGGGTCAGCACTGCTGGAACCGTGAGGAGGCACCTGATATTGCCAGAACATATATCCGTAGTTGTAGTTATTAAATACTCCATTACCTTGCATTGCAATTTTAGCAACCGGATTTGTAAGATCGTTGTTAGTAATTTTTAAAGTGTCCAGGTATGATCCAACTTGCATTGGATAAAAGTATGCTGTTAACTGTAAAGTATCAGTAGAAAAAATCTGAAATGGAACAGCTGGAGCATTGTATGTAAATTCAGGAAGATTAAATTGTAAATCAGATATTTGAAGCGTCTGGTCGCCCATATTAAAAACTTTAAAATCCCAGAAAGCCAAACCTTCTTCACCAACCCAAACATTTCCAAAGTTATGTGATGTTGCTGATAAGCCAATTCTTGGACCACTTAAGACTCCCTGCCCGCGCAGATTTACATTATTCACCGGCTTTACAGGATCATTGCAATAAATTGTTAGTAAGCCTGTATAAAAAGAATAATCTGTTGGAGTAAAATTAACAGTTACAATTTGTGAACCACCCGGAGGAATGCTGATTGGAAATGATAAAGGATTAAAAGAAAAAGTATAACCTGAGATCGTAATTGAGTCCAATGTCAATGGTGCATTACCTGTACTCTGTATAGTGAGATTATAGTTATAGGTATTTCCGACGGTTGTGTTGGGGAAATTTATTGTTGTAACCGGAACTGTAATTCCTGGTGTTCCGCTACCACTTAGATCATATTTGTAAAGTTGTCTGCCAGTACTGGCACCAACCGGTTTTGCCATCAACCAAAAGTGTTCACCGTCCCAGGCGAGCCCCCGTGGAGCATTTGTTGTGTTTGTAGGATGCGGTAATCCAAAAGAAAATAGTTTATCTTTTGAAATTCGGTTTACAGCATAAACGCTATCATAACCTTGCGAACCATTTGAACTAAAACCATCGTTCACATAAATAAGTGTATCTCCTTTTACTGTTATACCGGTAGGCTGCAATCCGGTTACAAAAATTGTATCAACAATTGCCCTTGCAGCTACATTCACCTTATATAAAGCAACTCTCGTGTCAGGTGAGTAAACAGAAATCCAAAGACCAGAACCATCCCAGGCTGTACCGCCAAGAACGATATTTGTTGCTCCAAATAATTCTGCAGTAGGAATTGAATCGATTACAATTCCAGTATTACTGACTTTATACAAATCGCATCGAGCAGTTTTTCTTTCAACAAACCAAAAGTCAGTTCCATCAAAAGCAAGGCCTTGTGATTCTCTTATCCATGTTAAATCAAAATTCAGAACATCTACCTGAACTCCTGCACTATTGACTGCATAAATTATTCTTCTACCCGCAGTGGATGAAGAAGAACTTATCCAGTATTTACCATTATTATAAACCATACCATAGCCGCTATTATAGAAAGTGCCACTTGGCAGATTTACAGTTTCTAAAAGTGTTTGAGAATTTGTCAGAGAGTAAGTGAGAAGTAAACAAAAAAGTAATAACTTTTTCATAAGTAACCTCGTGAAATATTTTATAAAGATTTTAAGAGGGAGTTAGTTTTTTCTTGGATTATTCTTTCTCCACTCTTTTATGTATCCTGCAATATTTTTAGTAGATGCACCGGGTGTGAATAATTCACCAACTCCAATATCTTTTAATTTTTTAATATCCTCTTCAGGAATGATTCCACCGCCAGTTAACAGAACATCATCCAATCCTTTTTCATTCATTAGATTTTTTATTTTTGGAAGGATTGTCATATGAGCACCAGAAAGTATGCTTATTCCAATCACATCAACATCTTCCTGAATAGATGCTTCAACAATCATTTCGGGAGTCTGTCTTAATCCTGTATAGATTACCTCCATTCCGGCATCCCTCAATGCTGCGGCAATTACTTTAGCACCGCGGTCGTGTCCATCTAAACCAGCTTTAGCAACAAGCACTCTTATTTTTCTATCCATTGTAGATATCCTTGTATTTACTTATTAATGTACGAATTTGATTTCCGTATTCCTGTAATGCGCCAGATTTGTAATTCTTAACTGTTGGTTTCAAAGTGAAATCATTATTGAAACGTGGAATTATATGAAAGTGAAAATGGTAAACTGATTGTCCGGCAGGTTTTCCATTATTTGAGATAACATTAAAACCATCTGCATTTAAACTTCTCTTAACTACTCCTGCGATGAACTGAGTTGCGTGAATAATTTTGCTGAGTTCATCTTTAGGAACAGTTAGAAAATTATCGTAATGTTTTTTAGGTATAACCAGTGTATGACCGTAATTTACCGGCTGAATATCGAGGAAGGCTAGAATATGTTCGTCTTCAAAAATAATCTCCGCTTCTGCTTCACGATCTATAATATTACAAAAGATGCATTCCATTGATTCAAAAATAGTGCTTAAAGAATTTTAAGACAAAGAATTTCACATCGATAAATTGCTGAATTGCTATATTGTTTTATTGTCAGACGTAAAAAGGGTAAACCTTCAGCAACAATTTAGCAATAAAGCGATTAAACAATCGATCTCAAATCGTATCATTAAACAAATTTTAAATAGGATTTCCGCTTAGGAAACACTCCAAAAACCCCACCTGTGTGAAGGAAAACAACTCGCTTCCCTTTACTTTTCTCTAAAATCAAATCATTATAAGCACAAAATGCTTTGCCAGTATATGCGGGATCTAAAAGGATACCAGTTGCTTTTGCTAGTTCAGTTATGATCTTCAGTTTATCGTCAGAAATATTTTTATATCCCTCTTTAGAATACCCATCAACTATTTCCAGATTACTTTCATCAATTTTGCAGGAGAGCTTAAAATCAAGAACCGTTCCTTCAGCTAATTGAAGTATTTTTTTTCTGATTATTTCTTTTGGAAGAAGCACATTCACAGCAAAGATTTTTACTTTGGTTTTATTCAATGCGGCTCCGACTAAAAGTCCAGCAGCCGTTCCGCCAGATCCGCAAGCAGAAAATATTCCATCGATATTTTTAAAGTCAATTTGTTTTTTCAATTCATTTATAAAAGAAATGTAACCCCAGATTCCTAAAGTTGAAGAACCACCAGCCGGAATAACATAAACTCTTTTTCCCTTTTTGATGAGCTTACTTCTTTCATCAGACATTATCTCATCAACATTTTCGAATTCATCTTTATCCAGGTAAGTTATCTCAGCACCGTACATTTTATTTAGAAAAAGATTTCCTTCTGCATTCCTTTTTTCATTACCCCACAAAAACAATCGTGTATTAATTCCATGTTTGGCTGCAGCAGACGCAGTTGCTCGAGCATGATTTGATTGATCACCGCCGCAAGTGAAAATAATATCCGATTTTAATTTCTTCGCTTCGTAAAGAAGGTACTCAAGTTTTCTTATTTTGTTACCAAGGAAATCAGAACCAGTGTAATCATCTCTTTTGATTAGAAATTCTTTGTATTCTATGTCATTCCGACTTGTTCGGAATCTGTCATTCCGACTTGTTCGGAATCTGACTACCTCTAATGGTGTTGGGAGATGAGCAAGATTAATTTTTTTTGGTATTTTCATATTCTTTCGATACGGTTTTTAATTTCAAAGTACCTAAACCTTCAAGGTTAGCACACAACTTATCCGGTTCTTAACCTTGAGGTTAACGCCCCTTGTCATTCTGATTCTTCTTCTGAAGCCATTTGTAAAAAGTTCTCGCACGTTTCAGATCTTCCTGAGTATCCACACTGATGCTCTCATATTCTGTTTCAACTACTTTAATCCTGATATCGTTTTCAAGCATTCTTAGTTGCTCTAACATTTCGGTTTTTTCAAGATCGGTTTGCTTGAGGCTTGTAAATTTTAATAATGCTTTTCTGCGGAAAACATAAAGTCCGATGTGCTTGTAGTAGTCAGTAATTTCCAGAGCAGCAGAATCCGAAATGGCACTTCTTGTATATGGAATTGGAGAACGTGAGAAGTAGAGAGCATAATTGTTATAGTCGAAAACAACCTTAACTACATCAGGTGAGCGGAGTTCTTTAAGAGTTTGAATATGCTTTATTAAAGTTGTGACTTCAATTGCTTTATCAAACAGCAGCGGTTCAATTGCCTGGTCAATCATTTCACCATGAATGAATGGCTCATCTCCCTGAATATTTGCAATGATATCAGCTTCTTTATAAATTTTTGATACGTAGGCAATTCTATCAGAACCGCTTGCAATTTCTTTGGGAGTTTCAATCACATCGGCACCAAATCCTCTTGCTACAGAAGCAACTTTTGCATCATCAACAGCTAATATTAATTTCTCAATCAGTTTTGATTTCTTTGCACTTTCATAGGTATGCTGAATCATTGGCTTATCGCCAATTGTTGCAAGTGGTTTACCCATCAAACGGGTTGAAGCAAAACGAGCTGGGATAATTCCGATAATCATAAAAATAATGTTTGATGGATGACGTTTGATGGAAGATGGATAACCCACCTAATTCGATTTACATATTCCATATTCCATTTACCATCTTCCATTTATAAATTTACTATTTGTGATTTGATATTATGATTTCCCTAACCCGATTCATCAAATCAATTTCTTCCTGTCTGGTTTTAACTCCTTCAGACAGAATTGGTTTATCAAAATGTACTTTAATTATTCCTGGTCGCAACTTGTAAGTTCCCTTCGGCATAATTTTATTCGAACCGATAACTGTAGTTGGAATTATCGGATAACCAACTTGTGTTGCCAGTCTGAAAGCACCTCTTTTAAATGGTTGAATCTCTCCAGTTTTGCTTCGGGTTCCTTCCGCAAAAACAACTATTGATATATTTTGCTTTTGCATTTTCACTTTTGCTTCATCAATGCTTTTAAGTGCTTTCTCATAATTTTCTCTGTCTATCATAACATAGGGACCCATAGCAAGCTGCCATCCGAAGAAAGGAATCTTGGCAAGTTCTTTCTTGAATATCATTGCCATTCTGTTTGGAATAGTCTTTTGCAATACAACAATATCATATTGACTGGAGTGATTAGACACGAATACATATGTTTTTTTCTTATCTAGAT